>JAEHDN010000162.1 GCA_016880395.1 Candidatus Eiseniibacteriota bacterium | reverse complement strand
GGCCCCGGGCCCGAGCACGATCGAGCTCGCCGGATTCGGGGCGTTCCACGGCAGCCCGGTTCTGCTCGCGAGCGCCGGCCCGTGGTCCGCGGGCCCGACCTACTTCGCGGCCAAGGGCGGCAACGGCAACGGCAACGGCGGCACCGGCGGCGGTAACGGCGGGGGCAACGGCGGTGGGAACGGTGGCGGGAACGGTGGTGGCAACGGCGGCGGCAACGGCGGTGGGAACGGTGGCGGTAACGGCGGCGGCAACAGTGGCGGCGGCGGCTCGGGTGGTGGCGGCACGGGAGGAGGAGGTGGTGGCGGCGGCGGCGGCGGCGGTGGTGGTGGCGGTGGAGCGAGCGGCCCGGGCAACTTCCAGCTCCTCGACTTCTCGGAGTGCAACGAGGACGACTTTACCGGCGGCGGCGCCGCGGCGATCTATGAGTACACGGCGCACGGGTACGGCTGCTGCCTCACGATCGGCCAGGAGATGGTGCTGACCTCCCCGGGCAACAAGGTCGGCCCGTTCAAGGACGCGCTCCAGGAGCGCTGGGACGCCGATACCGATCAGTCGGCGAGCTGTTACCAGGAGTACACGGGCAATCAGAGCCGCGTGTTCCTCACGCCGATCGTCGACACGTTCGACGTGAACGGCGCGAAGTACGTGCGGATCGTCAAGTTCGCCGCGTTCTTCCTGCGCGAGCGTCCGGGCGGCGACATGGTCCAGAACGGCGTCACCGGCCAGTTCATCAAGTACATCGCCCCCGGAGAGCCCGGTCCGCCGGCCAACACCGGGATCTACGGCGTTCACCTCGTCGAATAGGGAGAAGGAGCCATGTCGCTCGACAGCCACAACGGGAACACGAACCCGCCGGGCGGGCGCAACGGCGAGGGCCGTCCCACCTCGAACGGACCGTCGCGCCCCGAGGCGGTGACGATCCTCCTCATCCTCGAGGACGAGTCGAACCGGCGCAGCACGCGCGCGGCCCTGAACGGGCTCGCCGGCGTCGAGGTGGTCGGAGAGCGGTTCGAGCTCCGGAGCGGCCTCCTCCTCGCACGGCAGCGCCATCCGCGCATCGTGCTCCTCGATCTCCAGGACGGCTACGAGGAGGCGCTGACCGCCGCCGGACAGTTCAAGATGGACATGCCCGACACGGCTCTCTTCCTCCTGTCCAACAATCTGGATCCGCAGCTCCTCCTCCGCGCCATCCGCGCGGGAGCCCAGGAGGTCCTGAAGAAGCCGCTCGACCGGGCGCTCCTCCAGGAAGCGGTCGAGCGTGTCTCACGGAGCGGCGCCGCCCGCTCCGCTGCGGGTGCCCGAGCGCGCTCGATCACAACTTTGTTCAGCACCAAGGGGGGCATCGGCACCACGGTGGTCGCGGCGAACCTGGCCATCGCGATGAAGGCCCACCTCGGCGTCGAATCCGTGGCGCTGGCCGACTTCGACGCGCAGTCGAGTGGGGCCGCGCACGTGCTCGGGCTCAAGGCGGAGCGGTCCATCTCGGATCTGATCCGCGCCCCTCGCCTCGATTCGGCGGCGCTCCAGATGAACCTGCTGCGCCACTCGACCGGGCTCTCGGTGCTCGCCCAGCCGGAGGACCTCGCGAACTTCGAGGCGATGACCCCGGCGCAGGCCGGCGGGGTGCTCGACGCGCTCTCATCGTCCCACGACGCGGTGGTCGTGGACGCGCCGCATGCCTTCGACGAGGTATCTCTCGAGGTCCTCGACCGGAGCACCACGATCGTGCTCCTGGCCGAGCTGAGCATTCCCTCGATCCGGGCGGCCCGGCGCGCGCTCGAGGTCTTCGACCGGCTCCACTTCACCGACGTTCCCGACCGCGTGAAGGTTGTCGTGAACCGCTACACCGGCACGCGCGGGTTCATCACCCTGGACCAGCTCTTCGAAGCGCTTCAGGTCCGGGCATACCACACGATCCAGAACGACTATCGACGCGTCTTCGCGTCCGCGAACGCGGGTCGGGCGCTCTGCCTCGATGACCCCGACGCGCAGGCCTCCAAGGACATCATCTCGCTCGCAGCCAAGCTGGTCGGGCGCGAGGTGCCCGCGACCCCGGCGGAAGAGAGCATCCGACGCGGTCTCTTCGGAAGGAAGGTGCTTCGATGAGCCTACGAGATCGATTCCGCCGCAGCGCGACGGGTTCCCAGATCACGGTGCCCACGCCCGAGGCCGAGCCGGCGAACGGCCGCCCGCAGCAGGTGGCCCCTACCGCCTTCGACGAGTACCAGGAGCTGAAGCGCCGGTTGCACCGGGAGATGATCGGCAAGCTCAACATGGCCCTCCTCGAGGGGCTCGATGAGAACGGCCGCCGCGACCAGGTGGAGTCGGTCGCGCGCCGGCTCCTCTCCGACTCCGAGCTCCGCCTCACGCGGTCCGACGAGGAGCGGCTGATCCAGGAGCTCCTGCACGACACGTTCGACCTCGGCCCGATCACACCCTTCCTCCTCGACGAGGAGATCTCGGACATCCTGGTGAACACCCACCGCCAGGTCTACGTCGAGCGGCTGGGACGGCTCGAGATGACGCCGGTCCAGTTCCGGGACGACGCCCATCTGCGCCTCATCATCGACCGCATCATCTCGCGGGTCGGCCGTCGCATCGACGAGTCGAGCCCGCTCGTGGACGCGCGCCTGCCGGACGGCTCGCGCGTGAACGCCATCATCCCGCCCGCCGCGCTGGACGGTCCGATCCTCTCGATCCGCCGCTTCCGCAGGAAGGCGCTCTCCATCGAGAACCTGCTCGAGCTCGGTTCGCTCACCGAGCCGATGGCGCGGCTCCTTCGTGGCACGATCCGCGCGCGTATCAACATGCTCATCACGGGCGGCACCGGCTCCGGCAAGACGACGCTCCTCAACATCCTCTCCCGCTACATTCCGGAAGGGGAGCGCATCGTGACCATCGAAGACTCGGCCGAGCTCCAGCTCCAGCAGCCGCACGTCGTACGGCTCGAAACCCGTCCGCCGAACATCGAGGGGCGCGGCATGATCACGCAGCGCGACCTCGTGCGGAACGCGCTCCGTATGCGTCCCGACCGGATCGTGGTCGGCGAGGTGCGCGGCGACGAGGTGCTGGACATGCTCCAGGCCATGAACACGGGCCATGACGGGTCGCTCACCACGATCCACTCGAACGGCCCGCGCGACGCGCTGCACCGCCTCGAGAACCTGGTCCTCATGGCCGGGCACTCGCTGCCCGACAAGGCCATCCGCGAGCAGGTCGCGTCGGCGCTCCAGGTGGTCGTCCACGTCTCGCGCATCTCGGACGGCTCGCGCAAGGTGCTCAGCATCTCCGAGATCACGGGCATGGAAGGTCCGGTCGTCACCATGCAGGAGATCTTCCGCTTCACGCGCACCGGCACCCGCGCCGACGGCAAGGTCGAAGGCCGCTACGAGGCCACCGGCGTCGTGCCCCACTTCGCCGACCAGGTCCGCCTGGCCGGCACCGATCTGACCGGCATCTTCGAGCGGGGGAACGGGCGATGATCTTCGTCTTCGTAGCCATTCTGGTCTTCGCGGCCACCGCCGCGCTGGTCTCGGCTCTCGTGGCGCGCCGCCGGGAGAAGGACGCCCGGACGCTCCGCGCGCGCGTGGGCGCGGGAGAAGCGGGCGGTCCGGAAGGAACGGTCCTCCTCGAGCGCGACACCCGGATGAGCACCATCCCGGCGCTCGACACGCTCCTCAAGAACCTGGCCATGGCCCGGCGGATCGAGCTCTTCCTCTACCAGGCCGGGATGGGCATGCGGGTCGCGACGTTCGTGCTCCTGATCTCCGCGTGCGCCATGGCCGCCTACCTGATCGCGTTCGCCATCTTCGGCAAGGTCATCACCGCGGTGTTCTTCCTGGCCGTGGGCGGCTTCCTGCCCATCCTGTTCGTCGGGCAGAAGAAGAGCGCCCGCATGCGCGCCTTCGCCGAGGAGTTCCCGGACACGCTCGACCTCCTCGTGAGCGCGCTCCGCGCAGGCATCTCCTTCTCGGGCGCGCTCCAGATCGTCGCGGACGAGTCGCCCGAGCCCGTGCGGTCGGAGTTCGCGATCGTGGTCGAGGAGCAGGCCCTGGGGCTCGATCTCCGCGAGGCGCTCACGAACATGGCGACCCGCGTCGACTCGCTCGATCTCAAGTTCTTCGTCACCGCCGTCGTGCTGCAGCGGGACACGGGCGGCAACCTGACCGAGGTGCTGGAGAACACGGGCAAGCTGATCCGTGACCGGTTCCGGATCCTCGGCGACATCATGACGTTCACCGCCCAGGGGCGGCTCACGGGTCTCATCCTGACCTGCCTCCCCGCCGGGCTCGGCATGTTCATGGCGCTCACCGCGCCGGATTACTTCCACAAGATGTGGGACCACCCGAACGGTCGGGCGATTCTCGGCTTCGCACTGCTGATGCAGCTCCTCGGCGGCCTCGCGATCCGGAAGATCGTCGACATCAAGGTGTGACGACATGTTCCTGATCTCGACCCTCCTGCTGGCCGTGGCGCTCGGAATCGGATTCCTCGCTCTCTACCAGATCCTGGTTCGGGACCGCGATCCGGTCACCGCCCGGCTGCGGGATCTCAGGACCCGGGCCCTGGCCGCGCGCCCCAAGCTCGAGGCGGAGTCGCCGTCACCCGTCGCACAGCTCCTCGCCTCGCTCGGCGGCTTCCTGCCGACCGGCGAGGACAAGGAGGCGCTCCAGTCGGGCCTCGTCCGCGCGGGCATCCGCACCGAGAGCGCCCCGATGATCTTCCTGGGCGCGAAGGGCGCGCTCGCGGTGGTCTTTGCGGTGGGCTGGATCGTTCTCAACTTCGCCCTGGCCCGCCCCATCGGCTCGATCTTCTTCTCGGGCATGGTCGCCGGCGTCGTCGGGTTCTACACGCCAACGCTCTGGCTGTGGATGCGCGGCGAGTCCCGCCGCGGCCGCATCCAGCAGGCGCTTCCGGACGCGCTCGACCTGATGGTCGTCTGTGTGGAGGCTGGACTTGGGCTCACCGCCGCCATCGAGCGGGTGGGACGCGAGATCGCGATCGCGAGCCCGGCCCTGAGCGACGAATTCCTTCTCGTGAACCAGGAGATCCGGGCCGGCCTGAGCCGCTCCGACTCGCTCCGGCGCCTCGCGCGCCGCACCGGAGTCGAAGACCTCTACGCCCTGTCGGCCATGCTGATCCAGGCCGACAAGCTGGGAACCAGCATCGCCCAGTCGCTCCGCGCCCACGCGGAATCCATGCGCACCAAGCGGCGCCAGCGTGCGGAGCAGCAGGCGCGCAAGGCCGGGATCAAGCTCGCCTTCCCGCTCGTCTTCCTGATCTTCCCGGCGCTCCTGATCGTGATTCTCGGCCCGGCCGCGATCCAGCTGATGGACGCGATCGCAGCACAGAACGCGCACTAGCGCGACGGAGGAGGTGAAGCCGACATGTGGAAGCAGATCGTTCTGTACGGTCTCGTGGTTGCGTGCGGTCTCCTGTGGATGACCCGCCGCGCCAATCGCCGCAAGAAGACCAGCCACTGACCCGTTCCGTGGCTTGCCTGGGGCGGGCCGCTTCGGCGGTCCGCCCCGTAGTCTTAACGCCCGCCGCCCCGTAGCCCCACCCGAGCCGGTCCCCTCGGCGCCCTATCCTTTGGAATAGTCCTCCCGTACCGGGCGTAGTAGAGTCGGCGGCCGATGACCCCTGCGCGGCCCGATCGAACGGGGCTCACGGACGAGGAGCTGGTCCGGCTCGTCCGCGGCGGCGAGACAGACGCCTTCGCGGAGGTGGTTCGCCGCGTGCAGCGTCCTGCCTACCGTCTCGCCTTGCGGATCACCCGCCATCACGAGGACGCGGACGACGTCGTCCAGGAGAGCTTCGTGAAGGCGTTCCAGGCGCTCGACCGCTTCCAGGCCGGGCGAGCACTCTCCCCGTGGATCCTCACGATCGTGGCACGCACCGCCCTCTCGTCCCTGCGGCAGGGGAAGCGCCGCGCGGCGTCCTCGCTGGACGATCCCGGTCCTGGCGGGTCCGCCTCGCTGGCGGAGCGGACCGCCGATCCCGGGACGGACCCGGGATTCTGGGAACGGCGCCTGGACGTGGAACGCGCGTACGCGCGCCTGAGCGAAGAGCACCGGGTCATCCTCGCGCTCCGCGTCGAGGCCGACCTCTCCTACGCGCTGATCGCCCAGACGCTCGACGTTCCGGTGGGGACCGTGATGTCGCGCCTCGCCCGCGCGCGCGAGGCCCTGATGGAACAGATGACGCAGACCCCGAAGGCGGACGAACGATGAGCACCGATACCCTCCATCCCACCCCCGAGGAGCTGTTCGCCTACCGCGACGGCGAGCTGCAAGCCGAGCGCCGCGTCCTCGTCGAAGCGCATGTCATGGGGTGTCGCGCCTGCCGCGAGCAGGTGGACGAGATGTCGAAGCTCGAGGCCGCGCTCCACGCGCGCCCCGAGGAGGTGGGAGACGCGTACTACGATCGGATGCAGGCGCAGGTGATGGCCAAGGTCCGCGCGGCCGCACCGCACGTCGTGCGGGCGCCGGCGCCGGACACGCCGCTCGAGCGCCGGCGGGACGACGCGGAGCCCGAGGAGCGGCGTGGTGGCGCGCCGCGGCTTCCGTGGATCGCGGTCGGATCGGCGGTCAGCGCCATGGCCGCGGTGGTGGTCGTGGTGGTGCTGCTCGCGCTGCACGGATCGCCGCCGCAGGTGGCGGTGCTCGAGCGTTCGGCGCCGGACGCCGCACTCCGCGGGGCGTCTCGGGACACGACCGCGCCTTCGCCCACGGTGGGGGCGCCGGCCGCGCCCGCGCCCGCGAGCGGCAAGGAACGGGCCCTCGCGCAGCAGCAGGCGAAGCCCGCGACCGGCGCGGGGGAGAGCGTGGCGCTCCTGCCCGAAGCAAACGGTGAGAGGGACGAGGTCGCGCGCAAGGAATCGAAGGATCAGGCGTTCTCGAAGCTCGAGTCCGCCCCGCAGGCCATGAAGGCCCCGGCGGCCGGCGAAGGGGCGGCGACCCTGGGCGCGGTGGGTGAGGCGCGCGAGCGCCAGGCGGCAGCGCCGCCCTCCGCGACGGAAGGCCGCCTCCAATCGACGCTCGGACGCTACGGCCTCCCGCCGCTCTGGGGCCCCGGCGTGTCGGACCAGCTCGTGCTCCGGGCGGAGCCCGTGCTCCGGAACCTCTACCGCACGGGAGGGGCTTCCTCCGCGCTCGACTCGGCCCGCGTGCGGCTCTACCTCGCGGAAGCGGCCCGTCTGCGCGCCGGATCGGCACCCGACTCCGCCGCGATCGACGAGATCGCGCACCACTACCGCCGCGCCATCCGCTTGGCGGGGGAGGATCCCGCCACGGCCGCCACCGCCGAGCGCCGCCTCCGCGACTTCCTCACCGAGGTGGGCATCACCCCCTGATCGTCCGGGGCGATCCCCCGACGCGTTGCGGCCTGTCTACGGCACGAGCCGTCGCTTCATGCGCGCGAGCGCGACCGCGGCGAGCGCGAGGCTCGCCGCCACCACGTACACCGCGCTCACCCAGAGGTGAGGGCTCGCGTCTCCCAGGATCGCGGACCGCGTGAGGAAGGCGACGTGCGTGAGCGGCAGGCACCACGCCACCGCGAGAGCCCAGCGGGGGAGGATGTCGATCGGGAAGAAGGTCCCGCCGAAGGTGAACATCGGCATGATGATCGTGAACATCGGGACGTTGAACTGCGAGATCGTCTTCACCATCGAAGTGAAGAGGAGGCCGATCGCCGAGAAGAGGAGCCCTCCGAAGAACGCGATCGGCACGACCCAGAGCCCCGTCGGCCACGCGACCAGGCCGAGCGCCCCCAGCACGCCCAGCATGATGGTCGCGGCGATCATCGCCTTCGAGGTCGCCCAGAGGAGCTCGCCCAGGATGACGTCCTCCACCAGCAGCGGCGTGGCGAGGATCGCGTCGAAGGTCTTCTGGTAGTACATGCGCACGTAGGACGCGAAGGTCGACTCGAAGAACGACCAGAACATGATCGCCACCGCGACGATGCCGGGGGCCATGAACTCGAGATACCCGAGCGCGTGGCCGTTGTACACCACGTGGTGGATGAGTTGGCCGAGGCCGAGCCCGAAGGCGAGGACGTAGAGGATCGGCTCGAGGAGGGGTGGTAGGAACTCCGTCTTCCAGGTCGTGAAGTAGACGTCCGCATCGCGCTGCCAGACGCGCAGCGCGCGGAACGAAAGGTTGCGGAGGGTCGAGCGCATGGCCGTCAGTCCCGGAGCGCCCGGCCGGTGAGCTTCAGGAACACGTCCTCGAGCGTGGCCCGCCGGATCAGCCTCTCCTGGCCGGGGAAGCGCTCGTCGAGCAGCCGCTCCACGTGGTCTCCGGCGGCGGGGTAGAAGTAGAGCCGGTCGCCCACTTCCTCGAGGCGGCCGGGGAGCGAGCCGAGGAACGCGGCGAAGGTGGGCTCATAGTTCCACGCCTCGACCACCGTGTGTCCGACCTCCCGCTCCACGAGCGAGGCCGGCGACCCGTCCATCAGGACCCGACCGTGATCGACCACGATCACGCGGTCGCAGAGCTGCGCGGCCTCCTCCATGTAGTGCGTCGTGAGGAGCACCGTGACGCCGGTCGCGCGGAGGCCGCGGAGGCGTGTCCAGATCGCGTGCCGCGCCTGCGGATCGAGCCCGGTCGTCGGCTCGTCGAGGATGAGCACGCGAGGCTCGTTGAGGAGCGCGCGCGCGAGCACGAGCCGCCGCTTCATCCCGCCCGACAGCTCCTGGACCGCGCTCTTCTTGCGGTCGCCGAGCTGCACGAAGTCGAGGAGCCTCTCGGCGCGCGCCCGGATCTCCCGTCCCGGGATGCCAAAGTAGCGGCCGTACGCGAGGAGGTTCTTCAGGACGTCGAAGTCCGGGTCGAGATTGTCCTCCTGCGGGCAGATGCCGAGCATCCGCTTCACATCGCGCGGGCGCGAGCGGACGTCCACGCCGTAGACCGTAGCGGAGCCCGAGGTCGGGGGAAGGAAGCAGGAGATCATGCGTACCGTCGTGGTCTTGCCCGCGCCGTTCGGACCGAGGAACCCGACCACCTCGCCTGGGGCCACGTCGAAGGACACGCCGCGGACCGCGTCCACGCCGGAGTAGGCCTTGCACAGGTCCCGCGCCGCGATCGCCGGCTCGTTGGGAAGCCCATTCATCCAGCGAGCTTAGCACGACGCCCGTCCGCGGCTTGGCGAGCATCCGGGACCGCGTTGACATCTCCCGATTGAAGCCGAAGGGAGCGCGGGGTACCCTTCCGGGGTTCATGCGATGGGGGTCCTACCTGCCACTTCTTTCCCGGAGGCACATGATGGTTCGTTTCGTTCTCCTGCTTCTCGCCGCGTTCCTGTTCGCCGCGGCGCCCATGGGCGCGCTCGCCCAGACCTCGCCGGGCACGACCACACCCCCGGCCACCACGCCCCCAGCGGTAACCACGCCCCCGGCGGCCACGACGCCTCCGGCGGCCACGACGCAGCCGCCCGCGACCGAGGCCGCGCCGGCGCCCGTGTCCAACGCCCAGCCCAAGGCCGCGGTCCTCGCGATGCCGGAGGGCCCGCCCGCGGACCTGAAGAAGCTCGCGCCCCTGGTCGGCACCTGGAACTCGACCGTCCACGTCTACGAGAGCCCGATGGGCCCCGCGTCCGAGTCGGCCGGCAAGTCCACCTATGGATGGGCGTTCGGTGGCATGCATCTGGAGGGGAAGCACCAGATGAAGATGATGGGGAAGCCCTTCGACGGGCGCTCCACGTGGGGCTACGACACGCAGAAGAAGCAGTACCAGATGATCTGGACCGACACCATGATGCCGGCCGCGTTCGTCTACTACGGCACCTACCCGACCGACAACACGCTCTCGCTCTTCACCACGTACATGGTGCAGGACAAGCCGGTGACGGAGAAGGTGACGATGCTGTTCCCGGACGCCAATTCCTACGTCCTGTCGATCGAGAACGACATGTCGGGCACGATGCAGAAGGTGCTCGAGGAGAAGGGCGTGCGTGCTGCGGCCAACGCGTCCGCCAAGAAGTCGACCACGGCCAAGAAGAGCACGGCCAAGTCGACCACGAAGAAGACAGGCTGACGCGCGGGCGATCGAGCGCGACGGCTCGTTCAATGGGCGGTCCGGCCAGGCGCGCCGGGCCGCCCGTTTCACTGCCGACCAGCCTCGATCTCCGGCCCCCTACCGATCCGTGACGACGAGCGTCCCGCCCATGCCCCGATGGGTGCAGCAGTCGTAGGCGAACACGCCCGGCCGGTCGGGCATGGTCACGATCACCACGCGGCTCTCGCCCGGCCCCAGCTCGTAGTCGCACGGCACGCCGAGCTCGGCCACGCGGAGGTTGTGCCGGATCATGGTGGTCTCGTCGTTCGTGAGGACGAAGCGGACCCGCTCCCCGGTCCGGAAGGTGAGGATCGGATTCGTTTCATTGAACGCGTAGCCGCTCATCCTGAGGGCGACCGTGCGGACGGGGCGAAGGCGGCGGCCTTTGCGGCAGGAGACGGCGGTCGCCGCCATCGCGAGCGCCAGCGTCAGAGCGAGGATCGTCCGGGTCCGGTGGGTCATCGCAGGGTAGTGTACGCTCGCGCGATGCCGGCCACGACCAGGATGGAGCGAGCGTGATCCTCGCCCGGAACGCGCGCTCTCCCGTGACCGTCTCGCTCGAAGCGCCGCACCGCCGCGTCCGGCGAGGCGAGCGGCTCGATGTGACCCTCACCGTTCGTGTCGAGCCAGGCTTCCGGATCGAATCCGTGGACGCGCCGCCGAGCTCGGCCATGGCGACCACGATCCAGCTCGGCCTGGCCGAGGGACTCACGCCGGGGGAGATGAGCGCGCCCGAGGACTCCATGGATCCGCTCGGTGGCGGGCGCGTGCGTGCCTACGTTGGAACGATCGCGATCCGCGTGCCGCTCACGGTCGAAGCGGGCTGCCTCCCTGGCCCCGCGCCGCTGGCCGCGCGCGTGCTCTTCCAGGCGACGGGAGAGCAAGGGCTCCTGGCGCCTGATCAGGTGGAGGTTCACGCCGAGCTGGACGTCGGCGAGAGCTGACCTCGCCTACCAGATCCCCGGGATCAGCCGCTTGGTCCGCGCCATGTACGCGCGGTAGTCGTCCCCGAACGCCTCGATCAGGAGCTCCTCCTCCCTCGGAATGCGCAGCAGGATGACGATGGCGAGGGGCAGGGTGAGCAGGAGGAACCCGACAGGGCTCCCCAGGAGGAGCGGCGGCGCCATCCACTCGAGGATGAATCCCGTGTAGAGGGGATGGCGCACGCGGGCGTAGAGCCCGGTGTCCACGATTCGATGGTCCTCCTGGATCTGGACCCGCACCGTGAACATGCGTCCGAGCGTCCGCTTGCCCGCGATGCGCATGGCCATGCCCCCGAGTCCCAGCACCAGCCCCGCGCCATACTGGAGCCACGTCGGATGGGGCGGGAGCGCGCGATGCATCAGGAACATCCAGGTGAAGATCCCGATGGCGGGGATCACGAAGAAGAGCGGCGTGAGCGGATCCCGATCGCCCCGGCCGGACGTGCCCAGGGTCGAGCGCGTGAGGAAGCGCTCCACCAGGAAGAAGAGGACGAGGTAGACGTAGAACGAGATGAGGGTGAGATCGTGGGATGGAGCAGTCATGGTCGTTCCCCCGGATCGGACTCGGCGTCCGCGCAGAGCAGTGCGGAGTGGTCGCGGTACTCCGTGACGCAGGGCGGGCCATCGGCGTGAAGGTAGCGCGGCCGGTCGAGCGCGCCCAGCGCGAGCAGCGTGCTCGACACGGTGGGGAAGCGGTCCCGGTGGATGCAGACCGGCGGCGAGCCGTCCTCGCCGTGGCCGCGCAGGAGAGAAGCGAGGAGGTCGAGTGCCCCATCCACGCCGCCGGGACGCTGTCCCTCGAGCCTCGCGATCATGTGCCTCGTGCGCGGCTCGTCGGGATCGTCCAGCTCGCCGTGGGTGATCGCGTGCCACCCGGCCGGAATCGCCACGCCGCGCGGCGCCTCGCCGGCGCCTCCCGCCACCGCCCAGGATCCAAGGTCGGGGTCGATCCCCACGAGCGTGCAGCGCGCATAGGCTTGGTCACCGAGTCGCCGAAGCGCGGCATCCCATGCGGCCGGGCGTTGCTCGCCGGTCGCGGGATCGATGCGAGCGGGCTGGTCGAGCGGCGCGGAGGCGGCCGTCTCGAGGCAGAGAAGGCCGCGGGAGCGGAGGGACTCGGTGGGATCGCCAGGGCGTGGCCGTCGGTTCATGAGGGCCGCGACGAACCGCCCCTCGCGCACGGCGAGCCAGGTGCCACCGGCCACGAGGTCACGCCCGCCGACGACGCGCGGGGTCGGGACGAGAACGCCCGGGCCCGCCGTGGCGCGCTCGGGAGACTCGTCCCGGTTCGCGCCGATCACGGCGGTCCCTGGGCCGAGGACGTCGATGCCGATCAGGAGTGTGCACACGGCGCGTGGGCGCCCGGCTAGACCCGCTCCTCCACGGGCACGTACGGCTCGTTGTGGGTGCCGGTGTAGATCTGGTCCGGACGGTAGATGCGGTTCCCCTGGAGCTGCTCGATCCAGTGCGCGAGCCAGCCCGAGATGCGAGCGACGGCGAACATCGGCGTGAAGAGCGCGGGGGGAAGGCCCATCGCCGTGTAGACCACGCCCGAGTAGAAGTCCACGTTCGGGTAGATGCGCTTCGCGCCCAGGTGCTCGGCCACCACCTTCTCGACCTCCTGCGCCACGACGAGGAGCGGATCGCCGCCCCGCTTCGCGATCATCTGCGAGGCGAGCTTCTGGAGCACGAGTGCGCGCGGATCCTTCACGCGGTAGATCCGGTGCCCGATCCCCATGATCTTCTGCTTCCGGGCGATCAGGTCCTCGATGTAGGGGCGGGCCTTCTCCGCCTCGCCGATCCGCTGGAGCATGTGGATCACCTGCTCGTTGGCGCCGCCGTGGAGCGGGCCGGTGAGCGCTCCGATCGCCGACGAGACCACCGTGTAGGGATCGGCCAGAGTCGAGGCGGTGACCCGGCCGGCGAAGGTGGACGCGTTCATGGAGTGCTCGGCGTGGAGGATGAAGCAGATGTCCATCACGCGTGCCACGTCCGGCTCGGGATCCTCGCCGGTCAGCATGTAGAGGAAGTTCGCGGCGTGCGAGAGATCGTCCTTGGGTGGGATGTAGTCCCGGCCGGTGCTGAGCCGGTAGTACGCGGCCACGAGGGTCGTCGCCTTCGCGATGATCCGCACGGCGGAGTTGTACCGGTCCTCGGGCTTGTCGACGTCGCGGTCCGGATAGAACATCCCGAGCGCCGCGATCGACGCCTGGAGCGCCTCCATGGGGTGCCCCGTGTCGGGGAGGCACTTGAGGAGATCGATCAGCCGGAAGCGCACGTCCCGGTTCGTCGCCATGTCGCGCGTGAACTTGTCGAGGTCGGCGCGCGCCGGGAGCTTTCCCCAGAGGAGAAGGTAGGAGGTCTCCTCGAACGTGCTGGACTCGGCCAGGGCCTCGATGGGGTACCCGCGGTACTCCAGGATTCCCTGGTCGCCGTCGATGAAGCAGATGCTCGATTTCGCGGCCGGCACGCCGTCGAGGCCGGGCACGTACGGAATGGCCGGCGTGGGGCTGGACGTGGCGGGCGGCGGCGCGGTGCGCTCCGACATGGATTCCTCCGGGTGCTCGGCGACGAAGTAGCGGCGAACGGCGTCGGCGCGGCTCGAGGCAGCGCCAGCGTCCGTATTCTGTCGGTTTATCGATTTCGATGCAACGCCGCCGGCGCCCGATCAGCGATGGCGCTTCGCACCCGCGGCGGCCGGGGCGAGCGCCTGGATGCGCTTCACGTCCTGGTGGTCGTCATCGAGGAGGCCGGGCGGAACCAGCCGGGGGACGAGCGCGACCCAGCGGCGATCCCGCGCGAACACCTTGCGGAAGATCGGAGTCGCCTCCTTCTCCCGATCGAGCTTCCAGAGGGTCGCGGCCTGCCAGAAGAGGATCTCGTTGTTGCCGGGGGCGAGCCGGGAGGCCTCGGCATACGCCTTCATCGCGTCCTCGACCTTGTTGTCGGCCACGAACGCGTCCCCCCGGTCGACGTTGCGGTAGGCGCGCCACTGGGTGACGAGCCGGCGCAGCTCGGCGATCGGCTTCGGGCTGTCGTCGACCCGAAGATCGAGGATCCGATCAGCCCACGGCTGGCTCGAGCGCTTGCCCTTCACGATCACGATGGCCGCCGACTGCTGGCCGCGGATGTCTCCGCCCGCCGCCTGGCCGGCCTCGAGCGCCGCGAGGAGCCGCTCGGCGAGATCACCCTTCGACGCCTCGAAACCTCGGGCCATGGCTCCCCAGACCTTGCCGTTCGCCATGAGGTTCGCCTGGACGGAGTAGTTCTCTCCCTGCTTGTCGCCGGCGTCCGCGATGCAGCGCTTGCCCGTGTACCCCTCCACGTTGCCCCGCGTGTCGATCATCGCCACCTGACGCACGTCGGCGTGGTCGTCCTGAGCCAGGAGCTCGTGGAGCGCCTCCTTCGCCGTCTTTCCATTGCGCATCAGGTCGAGCCCCTTCGGGCCGTAGCTCACCTCCACGAGGGATTGCGTCGCCACCGCGCCGATGCCGGGCTCCGCCCAGGGCACGATCGGCCCGACCGCGAAGTAGTGGGACTGCACCGCCACGCCGATGTCCCCCGTGTCGGGATCGCGCGCGACGATCGAGAACGTGGCCCCCGCGGACGCGGGGAGCGCGAGCAGTGCGAGCAGGGTCAGGGCGCCGATCCGTGCGCTCATCGATGGATCCTCCACGAAGTGTGTGAGGGGAGGGCGATCCGGGGACGGGCCGTCGTGTGCGAATTCCCCCAGAAAAAACCATCCCGATCCGCCAAACCACCCAGCCCCGAGGCCGGACCCAGCCAGGCGCCCATCGGGGGATATGGCGCAGCAGTGTAACTCCATGTGAATTAGGTAGCTATAAGAGAGCTTCCACACCCCAATCCGGGTTGTCCGGAAGGCCCATATCCTGCATACTATTCGGCGCAACCGTGACCCGCAAGCGCACGACTTCCTCCGCTACTCGCATGCACCCGCGATCGGGAATCGCCCCGAGCTTCGTCTCGCCACTGGCCGGGTCCCTCCTCTTCGCGTGTTGCCTCCTGCCCGGAATGGCGTTCGGCTCCTGGGCCACCAACGGCAATCAGGCCGCGATCGCGCCGAACAATCAGGTCAACTCGCAGACCATCTCCGACGGCTCGGGCGGGCTGTTCGTCGTCTGGCAGGACTTCCGGTCGGACAGCGCCGACATCTACGCCCAGCGGTTCGACATGGGCGGCACCCGTTTGTGGGGTAGCGGCGGCGTGGCGGTCTGCACCGTGGGGAACCATCAGGAGTCGCCCGTCCTCTGCGGCAACGGCTCCGGCGGGATCATCGTGGCCTGGCAGGACCGCCGCACCGGCACGTACGACATCTACGCGCAGGCGCTCAACGGGAGCGGCACGCTCCTCTGGACGCCCGCGACGGGCGTTCCGCTCTGCACCGCGATCGGGAACCAGATCCTCGAGGTCATCACCCCGGATGGGGCCGGCGGGGCGATCGTGGCGTGGCGCGACACGCACCTCTTGCTGAATGGCGACATCTACGCGCAGCGCGTGAACGCGTCCGGCGTGCCCCAATGGACGCCCGACGGCGTCGCGGTCTGCACCGCGCCTGGGCAGCAGACCGACGTCCGGATCCTCACCGACGGCGTCGGGGGGGCGTTCGTGGTCTGGCGGGACGCGCGAAACGGATCCTTCGACAACGACATCTACGCGCAGTCGCTCGACTCGGGCGGCAATCCGCGCTGGGCTCTCGACGGCGTGCCCGTAGCCGCCGTCGTGCAGGATCAGGTCGAGCCGACCATCGCCTCCGACGGCAAGTTCGGTCTCCTGGTCACGTGGCAGGACACCCGGAACGGCATCGACTCCGACATCTTCGTGCAGCGCATCAAGCCCGACGGAACGCCGCGCTGGCCCGCGAACGGCGTCCAGCTCTGCGACCAGGACAGCACCCAAGTACATCCGCTCGTCGCGACCGACGGCATCGCGGGCGCGATCGTCGCCTGGACCGATTCGCGGAACGGATCGAGGTATCCGGACGTCTTCGCGCAGCGCGTGGACTCGACCGGCGCGCTTGGCTGGGTCGGGAACGGGATCGCCGTCTGCACGGCGGACAGCGGCCAGTTCGCCCTCACGATCGTGCCCGACAAGAGCGGCGGCGTGGTCGTGGGCTGGGACGATGAGCGCGGCGCCGCTACCGACGAGGATATCTACGCACAGGGCCTGACACTGGCAGGCGCGATCCGCTGGTCGCCGAACGGTGTGCGCATCGCCACCAGCGCGGGCACCAGGCATCTGACGTCGTCCGCGGCCGATGGCTTCGGTGGCTCGATCTTCGCGTGGGAGGACTATCGCTCCGGGTCTGCCAACGTGTACGCGTTCCGCCTCTCGCCGGTCGGCACGGGTGTCGAGCCGTCGTCGCCCGCGGCGGCGCCCCGATTCCTCACGCCGCACCCGAACCCGTTCAATCCACATACGACGATCGAGTTCACGCTCGATGCTCCGTCCCGGTTCCGCCTGGCCATCCACGATGTCCAGGGCAGGCTCGTCCGGGTCCTGGCCGAGGGCAGCGCCCCCGCCGGGAGCCGCTCGGTCGCGTGGGACGGCTCGCGCTCCGACGGAACGCCCTGCGCCTCGGGAGCCTACTTCGCGGTCCTGTCCCTCCCGTCCGGGAACCGCTCGACCACGCTCCGCCTCATCCGCTAGCACCGCTCCAACCGACCGTCTGCCAAGGGACTGGCGTCCCGGGGCCCCCATCCGAATTGACTCGGAAGGGGTGAATTGGGTATCGTTCGGGATACTTCCTCAAACGCGCCGCTGAGCGGCCGCACCGGCCCATCCCAAACGACAGGACGAGCGTTGGACATCTTCGACAAGTGCCGAGATTGGAAGGAGCATCGGCTGGCCAAGGCGGCCGGCGTCTATCCTTACTTCCTGCCGATCGCGGAGAACCACGGCACGGAGGTCACGATTGGGGGCAAGCGCCTGATCATGGCCGGGTCCAACAACTACCTCGGCCTCACCAAGCATCCCAAGGTGATCGCGGCGGCCGAGGATGCCCTCCTTCGCTTCGGGACCTCGAACAACGGCTCGCGATTCCTGAACGGCACGCTCGAGCTGCACGAGCAGCTCGAGGAACGGCTCGCCCGCTTCATGGGGAAGGAAGCGGCGCTCGTCTACTCCACCGGCTACCTGACGAATCTGGGGAGCATTTCCGCCCTGGCCGACAAGGGGGACGTCGTCATCCTCGACAAGGATGCCCACGCCTGCATCGTGGACGGCGCGCGGCTCTCGTTCGGGGATGTGAAGCGTTTCCGTCACAACGATATTCGCGATCTCGAGCGGGTCCTCTCCAGCGTCCCGGCGAAGTCCGGGAAGCTCATCGTGGTCGACGGCCTCTACAGCATGGAGGGGGATCTCGCCCCGCTTCCGGACGTCGTTCGCCTGGCCCGCGAGTACAACGCGCGGCTCCTGGTGGACGACGCGCACGGCATCGGCGTGCTCGGCGCGCGCGGGGCCGGCGCCTGCGAGGCCATGAACGTGGAGGACCAGGTCGACCTGGTCATGGGCACCTTCAGCAAGTCCTTCGCCTCGCTCGGCGGGTTCATCGCGGGGCCGAAGGCGGTGATGGACTATCTCCGGCACCACGCGCGCGCCCTCATCTTCAGCGCGAGCATGACGCCGGCGAGCGTGGCGGCCGCGCTGGCCTCGCTCGAGATCATCGAGACCGAGCCCGCCCTGCGGGAGCGACTCCGTCAGATCTCGATCAAGATGCGCTCCGGCTTCCGCGCGCAGGGACTGGAGGTCGGCCACGGCGCCGAAACGCCCATCGTGCCGATCTTCATCGGTGACCGGCTGAAGACGATGCAGGTCTGGAAGAAGATCCTCGATCGCGGCGTCTTCGTGAACGCGATTCTCGTCCCGGCGGTCGCACCCGGCCGGGACCTCCTCCGCACGTCGTACATGGCGGCCCACCAGGACGACCAGCTCGACACGATCCTCAAGGTCGTGGGCGAGGTGCACGAGGAGGTCGGACTGGAGCTGGTCTCGAAAGAGGGCTAGCCGTCCGGAGAAATGCGCTGGACCTGATTCCGGTGCAGGGCGCCGCGGATCTGCGGCGCTTCATCGAAGTTCCCTATACGCGCTACCGGAACGACCCGCGATGGGTGCCCCCGCTCCGGTCGGACGAGCACGCCCGCCTCACCCCCGGCAAGAACCCCTTCTTCGAGCACGGCACGGCCGCCTGCTTCCTGGCGCGCGAGGGGGGCGAGGTCGTGGGCCGTGTCGCGGCGTCGATCGACCGCAACCACGATCTCACGCACGGCGAGCGGCAGGCGGCCTTCGGCTTCTTCGAGGCGACGTCGGTGGTGGCGGCGGCGGCGCTCCTCGAGCGCGCGGCAGCCTGGGGCAAGGAGCAGGGGGCCGAGGTCCTTCGGGGTCCGCTCAGCTTCACGACCAACGACGAGTGCGGCCTCCTCATCGAGGGCTTCGATCGCAGGCCCGCGATCATGATGCCCCACAATCCGCCGGAGTACGCGGGATGGGTGGAGGCATCCGGCTTCGTGAAGGCGAAGGATCTCTACTCGTTCCGAGCGCCGATTCCCAGGGAAAGCCCTGCCACCTTCCGCCGGATCGCCGCGTCGACGCGGAGGCTGCCGGGGCTCGTCGCGCGGCCGATCGACATGCGCCATTTCGACGAGGAGCTGGGGCGCGTCAAGAGCGTCTACAACGAGGCATGGGAGCGCAACTGGGGCTTCGTCCCGATGACCGATGCCGAGATCGACCACATGGCCAAGCAGCTCAGGCCGGCGATCGTCTCCGAGCTGGTCCGCTTCGTCGAGGTCGACGGCATGACGGTTGGATTCGGACTGATCATCCCTGACATCAACCTGGCCCTCTCCAAGATCGACGGCCGGCTCTTCCCGTTCGGGATCGTGCGGCTCCTCTGGAACCTGCCGCGGATCCGGGAGGGGAGGCTCATGGCGCTCGGCGTCCGGTCCGACTGGCAGCGAAAGGGCATCGCCCCGCTCCTCGTCGAGGAGCTGGTCCAGGCGCTGAACGGCCGGCGCTACACGGACGTCGAGATCGGCTGGACCCTCGAGGACAACGACGCCGTGAACAACCTGATCACCGGGATCGGCGGCGTGCGCGCCGGAGTCTACCGGATCTACGAACGACGGATCCCGTGAGCGCGCCGCTCGCGGTCGTCACCGGAGCTTCCGGCTTCGTCGGGAGCCACATCGTCGACGAGCTGCTCGCGAACGGGGCGCGCGTGCGCTGCCTGCTGCGCCCCGGCTCTTCGACGCGCTGGCTCGACGGATCGACCGCCGAGATCGCCCGCGTCCCGCTCGACCGCGTGGAGCCGATCGCGGAGGCGTTCCGCGGCGCCACATGGATCATCCACGCGGCAGGACTGACGCGGGCCCGGTACCCGAGGGAATTCCACGAGGCGAACGTCAACGCGACCGAGCGGGTGCTCCGCGCCGCCATGCAGGCCGGAGACGGACTGGAGCGGTTCCTCCTCGTGTCGAGCCAGTCGGTCGCCGGCCCCGCGGCCCCGGACGGACGGCCCGTGACCGAGGGGGAGCGCCCCGATCCCGCATCGGCCTACGGCGTCTCCAAGCTCCGCGCCGAGGAGCTGACGCTCCTCCTCAAGGGCCGCCTGCCGGTCGTCGTGATCCGGCCCCCCGCCGTCTACGGTCCGCGCGACACCGCCATCTACAAGGTCTTCGCCGCGGTCAAGCGGCACGTGCTCCCGGTGCTCCGGCGGGGCGGGCGGTTCACGCTCGTGTACGCGGAGGATCTGGCGCGCGCGGTTCGTCTCGCGCTCATCGAGCCGCGGGCGCTGGGGGAGGTCTACTTCGTGGGCGAGCCCGAGGCCACGGACTATGTGGAGGTGGGGGAGTGCGTCGAGCGCGCGCTCGGCACGTGGGCCTGGACCGTGTCGCCCCCCTTCTTCCTGCTCGACGCCGGCGCCATCGTCTCGGAGGCACTCGGATTCCTCACGCGCAGCGCCCCGCTCCTCACGCGGGAGAAGCTGCGGGAGATCCGCGCGGGCGACTGGGTCTGCTCGTCCGCCAAGATCCGCGCACAGCTCGGCTGGGAGCCGCGCTTCCCCCTCGAGGAGGGAATTCAACGCACCGCGGACTGGTATCGCGAGCAAGGCTGGGTGTAGACTCGCTGGACGCGACGGGCCGCCGGAGCCCGCGCCGAGGTCTTCGCACCCCATGACCGCCACGCGCCGCGCCGCGCTCCTCCTCTTCCTGCTCCTGGCCCTACCGCTCCGCCCCGCCCATTCGGACGCCGCGGTGTCGCGGAACGTCACGCTCCTCGCCCATCTCGACAACTACGCGGCCTATTCGGCCTGCTGCAGCTACGTGCACTCCGATGGGCGCGAATACGCGATCCTCGGCACCACGACCGGAACGTCGATCGTGAACATCACCAACCCGAGCGCTCCCTACGAGGTGGCCTTCATCGCAGGCCTCGGGTCGTCCTGGCGCGAGATGAAGCAGTACAGGAGCTGGGTCTACATCACCACCGAGGCGACGGGAGGGGGCGTCCAGATCGTACGGATGCTCGATCCCGAGCATCCGATCCTGGTCCGGACCTACGCCGTCAACTTCAACCACGAGCACACGGTGTCGGTGGACTCGACGCGCGCGCTGCTCATCCTGAACGGCACGCGTCAGGACGCGCTCCAGGCGGGCATGCGCGTCCTCTCGCTCGCGGAACCGGAGAATCCGGTGGAGGTGGGGACGTACGCGGCCGACTACGTGCACGACAGCTGGGTGCGGAACGACACCCTCTACGCGAGCGGGATCACGAGCGCCACGATGCACGTCCTGGACTTCTCGGACCCCACCCAGCCGTACGACATCGAGAGCTGGACCTACCCCGGCGCGCGGACCCACAGCGCGGAGACCTCGCGCGACGGCCGCTATCTCTACGTGTGCGACGAGCAGAACTACGGCACGATGAAGGTCTTCGACATCGCGGACCTGTCGTTGCATCCGATGGTTCGTGAGCTGACGGTGAACCCGCTCTCGATCGTGCACAACGTGCACGTGAGGCGGGACACCGCGTTCGTGGCCTGGTACACGGAGGGTGTGCACCTCTTCGACCTCCACGATCCGTCGATGCCCGTGGAGTGGGGCTGGTACGACACCTACGGCGGCTTCTCCGGGGGGTTCCACGGCGTCTGGGAGGTATCGGCGAATTTCCCCTCGGGGACCTTCATCGCGAGCGACATCGAGAACGGGCTCTACATCTTCCGCTCGAATCCCCAGTACGGGCTGGTGAAGGTGCTCGTTCGAGATGCCGCGCTCGCCCCGATGACGGGAGTGGACGTCGCCGCGGTCGGCGAGAGCGATTCCACGAGGACGCAGCTCCGCGGCACGGCGGGGCTCGCGCTCGCTCCGGGGGCGCACACGCTGCGCGTGCGGAAGTACGGCTACACGACCGCGTACCTGCCGGTGACCGTCGCGGTAGGGAGCCACGATTCCATCGCCGTCACGCTGAGCACGGCTCCGACCGGGACGATCTCCGGAGCGGTGCGTCGCGACTCCGATCAGGCGGGCATCGTGGGAGCGACGGTGGAAGCGGAGGACACGCCCCGCGCCGCGACGACCGAATCGTTCGGCGCGTACACCCTGACCGGGATGATGCCCGAGACCGTCCGGCTCCTCGCGGACCGTCCCGGCTTCGTGCCGCAGGAGCGGACCGTGACCGTGCAGCCGGGCGGGTCGATGACGCAGGACTGGCGACTCCTCCGAGCGGCCTGGTACGACTCGTGTGACACGGACAAGGGCTGGTCGCTGAGCGCGCCGGGGGACAACGCGATCGACGGACTCTGGCTTCGAGCGATCCCCGTGGGGTCGAACGTGGGGGCCTCGAACAAGTCGGGGCCCGCGTCGCCGGATCCCTCGCTCCGCGCTCCCCAGCATCCGGAGCCGGGCGAAGGGGGCTACGGCGCGGCGGGACCGGTACAGCCGGGAGACGACTACACGCCCGGAAGCGGCTACTGCTTCGTCACGGCCAACGGACTCTCGGGCGGCGACCCCGCCGCCGGGGACGTGGACGGCGGACGCACCACGCTCACCACTCCGCCCCTCGACATATCCGGCATGACCGAGCCGACGATCGCGTTCCGGCGCTGGTACTACATGAACACGCCCGGCGAGCCGGACTCCCTCCTGGTCGACATCTCGCGCGACGGCACCACGTGGGTCCGGATGCTCAACACGCACGAGAGCCACCCGGAGTGGCACCTCGAGCGCATGCGCGTCCGCGACTACATCGTTCCCGGAGGCGCCGTCCGCGTGCGCTTCATCGCGCAGGACGAGGGGGTGGGATCGATCGTGGAGGCTGCGGTGGACGACTTCGAGCTCTACGACGCGGCGCTCCACCCCACCGGCGTCGTCGATGGTCCGCCCTCGACGACCCCCCCGGCGATCCTGGGCGCCCCCTATCCCAACCCGACGTCGCACGCGGCCACGCTCTCGCTCACCCTGCGCGACGCGGCGACCGTCGAGGTCGTGGTCTACGACGTGGCTGGTCGCAAGGTCGCGACGCTCTACCGCGGGCAGGCGCCCGCGGGCAACCTCGAGCTGGTCTGGAGAGGGAACGACTCGAAGGGTCGCCCGGCGGCGAGCGGCGTCTACTGGATCCGCGCCACCGCGGGCGGGGAGAGCTTCACGCGGCGAGTCGTTCGCGCGCGCTGAGGCGCGGGGCTCCGGGGCGTACGGCGGTGGCCGCGAGCCCCTAGAACAGGCTGAACTTGAAGTACTTCTTCGGATCCTTTTCGATCTGCGCCATCAGCCGCTTCATCGATCCCATCAGCGCCTTCGTGTCCTCGTAGAGCGTGGTATCGGCCATCATCCGGCCGAAGGTCCCGCGTCCCGATTCGACCATGGTCAAGATGGAGTCGAGCCGCGCCGTGCTCGACGCGAGCTGGTCGTAGAGCTCGCCCTTGCGGAGGAGCTGCGCGGCCGTGCCGTTCCCATGCTGGAGCTGCCAGGTGAGGGAGTCGAGCGAGCCGGTCAGCATGACCAGCCGGTCCGTGACCCGCGCCTGGTTCTGGTTGATCCGCTCGGTGAGCAGGGTCGCCTCGTGGGTGAGCGACACCATGTGCTCGTAGAGGCGCTCGTCCCGGTTGAGGCGGCCGAGCGTACCCTGTCCCTGCGCGAAGCTGCGTCCCGCCCCGGTCAGGCTGCCCACGAGGATCTGCAGACTGTCCGCCATGGTGTTCGCCTTGTTCATGATCGCAGCCGGGTCGGCCATCATGTCGGTCCGGATCTCGGAGTCGGAGTGGATCCTCGGCGCGGTCGCGTATCCGTCGGTGAGCTCGACGTACAGCTCGGCCAGGAAGCCCACGGTGGTGATGTGGGCGTACGCCCCCTGGTGGAGGCGCTCGCGCGTGCCCGGCTTCACTCCCAGCTTGACCGTGACCTCGTTGGTGGCGGGGGCGAGCGAGATCTTCCGCACGACGCCGACCGGCACGCCGTTCAGGCGCACGATCGCGCCCTCCTCGAGCCCGCCGATGCGCTCGAACCGCACCAGGATCTCCTGCTCCTTGCCCAGGCGGAAGCTGCCCGACTGGAAGGTCGCCCAGAGGAGGAGCAGGCAGGCGATCACGACGAAGATGCCGATCCTGAGCTGCATGAAGGGGACCTGGCCCGTTCGCTTCACGACGTTCCTCCCCGCAGGGGTGGCGCCGGGGCGGGTCGGGGAGCGACTCCTGCCGGCAGACGTTGCGCGGCGGCCGCGACCGTCTTGCGGAAGGGCGCCAGAAACTGGTGGATGAAGTCGTTGTTGGCCCGGTCGAGATCGCCCGCCGGGCCGTCGAAGACCACGCGCCCCTCGTTCAGGACGGTGATGACGTTGCCCACCTTGAAGGCATCGGCGATGTCGTGCGTGACCAGGATCGCGGTCTTCCCGAGCGTGTCGCGGAGATGGACGATGAGGTCCGTGATGCGCTCGGAGCTCTGCGGATCGAGCCCGGTGGTTGGCTCGTCGTAGAGCAGGATCTTTGGATCGCGTGAGGCGAGTGCGCGCGCGATCGCGACGCGCCGCTGCATGCCGCCCGACATCTCGTCGGGCATCCGGTCGATCAGGCCCTCGTCCAGACCCACCCGGCGGAGAGCCTCGCGCACGTGCGCGTCCACCTCGTCCTCGTCGAGGTTCTGCTCGAGGAGGGCGTAGCCGACGTTCTCTCCGACGGTCATCGAGTCGAAGAGGGCGCCCTGCTGGAACACCATCCCGATGCGCTGGCGGATCTGACGATAACGTTCCTCGGAGATCTGGGTGACGTCCTCTCTCTCGATGAAGATACGACCCCGGTCCGGGTGCACCAGCCCGATCAGGAGGCGGAGCGTCGTGCTCTTTCCCGAGCCGGAAGGTCCCAGGATGACGCGGGTCTCGCCCGGATTCACGTACAGGGACACGCCTGTGAGGATCGGGCGCCCGTCGATCGAGTAATCCACGTCTCGAAATTCGATCATGGTGTCACCAGTGGAGCATCCGGAAGATGAGCCGGGTCAGGATGCCGTCCAGCACCAGGATCCCGACCGAGCAGATGACCACCGACTCGGTGGTCGACACGCCGACCCCCTTCGCGCCCCCCTCCGACGTGAAGCCCTTCCAGCAGGCGACGGCCGCGATCATGATCGCGAACAGGAACGGCTTGATCATGCCGACGAGCAGATTGCGCGGCGTGAGGTAGCGCAGCACACCGGCCGCGTACGACTCCCAGGTGATATGGTACTGCATTCCGACCAGCCCGCCTCCCGCGACGGCGAGCGTGTCACCGATGATCACGAGCGCGGGGAGCGCGATCACGAGCGCCACCATGCGGGGGACCACCAGCCGCTTCATCGGGTCGGTCCCGAACGCCACGAGCGCGTCGATCTGATCGCTCGAGCGCATGGCCCCGATCTCCGCCGTGATCCCGGCGGCCATGCGGGACGCGACGACCATGCCGACCAGCACCGGTCCCAGCGCGCGGACCACCGAGATCACCATGAAGTGCCCGAGCTGACTCTTCGCGCCCGACTGCGCCAGCTCGCGGGCGAGCTGGAGCGCCAGCGCCTGCCCCGCCACCGTCCCGGACACGACCACGATCAGGAGCGATCCGATCCCCGCGAAGTAGAGCTGGTGCATCATCTCGCGGCCGTAGAAGGGAGGAATGAACGCGGTCCGGATGAGGGCGACCGTGAAGAGCGTGAACTCCTGGACCGTCACGAGCGTCCGTCGAAGGCGCTCGATCACCGTGCGGATCATGAGCCAGAGGCCGGGGGTCCGGCGCGGGCCTCAGGTGTCCTTGGGTGGACGCGTGCCGAACACCACGTCCCAGATCGGCGAGCTGATGCCGTACCGGTCGTCGGGGGTCTTGTAGTGGTGGAGCAGGTGGTAGCGCTTGAGGAACTTCAGGAATCCCCACTTCATCGCGAGGTGGTGGGTCGCGTAGTGGACCATGTCGTAGATCAGGTAGCCCGTGATGAACCCGGAGAAGATGGGCGCCACCCAGCGCGGCGCGCCGAGCAGGATCCCGATCATGAGGTAGAAGGCCGTGTAGTGGAGGAGCGCGAGCGGGATGCTCAGGATCGGGGGCATCACGAGGCGCGTCTTGCACTGCGGCTGCTCGTGGTGCACGCCGTGGATCAGGTACCAGACCCGCTGGAGCCACGGCGCCTCGGGCTCGAAGTGGAACACGTACCGGTGGAGCAGGTACTCCGCGAGGCTCCAGAGGAGGAGCCCCCCCGCGTATCCGGCCACGACCGGAGCCAGGGAGCCGGTCGGGCTCCAGTCCCGCACCCCACGCACGAGGAACGCCACCACGACCGGCACGAAGAGGAGCAGCACGACCACCGGGTGGATGTGCGTGAAGAACTCGAGGAAGTCGGAGCGGAAGAGCCGGATCGGCTCGGGGCTATGATTGATCGGCAGGTGGCCGTAATTGGACTTCTTCATGCGTCCCTTGGTCGTTCGGTCCATCCAGGCGCCGGGGCTCCCCTGGGCGCTGGAATCCGATCATAAGGGGAGCCCCCGGCGGGGTCAACCAACGCCCGTCCCCCCCGGCGAGCGTCCTCCTCCGCGTCCGCCCCGGCGAATGGCCGGGTGGGGTACACTGATCGCCGTGTCCGCCGCGCCCCCATTGCGAATCCACGAGATCTTCCTGTCCGTCCAGGGTGAGGGAATCCACGCCGGGGAGCGCACCGTGTTCGTCCGATTCTACGGCTGCCCGCTCCGCTGCGTCTGGTGCGACCAGCCGGAGGCCCTGGCGCACACCGGTGTGGGGCGGTTCACCTCGCTCTCCGTGGAGGAGGTGAAGGACCGGATCCTCGCCTTTCCGGCCGTGCGGCGCGTCTGCCTGACCGGGGGCGAGCCGATGATCGTCCACAAGGACGCGCTGGTGCGGCTCCTCGACGGCCTTCGCGCCGCCGGGTACTGGATCTCGGTCGAGACGAGCGGGGCGAGGCTCGTCGAGGAGGCGCTCGAGCGGATCGACTTCTGGACGATCGCGCCCAAGGGCCGGAGCGCCCGGACGTTCGACGGCGATCCGGTCGAAGCGCAAGTGCCCGCGCTGCGGCGGCTCCTCGCGCTGCCCGAGGAGCGGCGCCAGCTCAAGTTCGTGATCCAGGACGGAGGAGACATCGAGGATGCGGTGGGCATCCTGGACGCGCTCGGCTATCGCGGACCGATCGTACTCCAGCCGGAGCACGGCGCTGGGAGCGCCGGCGCGGTGTTCGAGGCCTGGCCCTGGGCCCGCTATCCCGACGCGCGGCTCATTCCGCAGACGCACAAGTCGATGGGTCTCCATTGATGGCATGCTCCGGTGAAGGGGCTCCCATGAAGCAGCTCCCATGAACGTGCGGCTCACGCACGCCTTCACCTTCGAGGCTGCCCATCGGCTCCCGCACGCGCCCGAGGGGCACAAGTGCCGCCGCCTCCACGGCCACTCCTTCCGCGTCCTGGTCACCGTGGAGGGCCCGGTCGATCCCACGACCGGATGGTTCCTCGACTACGGAGTGATCCGGGACGCCGCCGATCCCGTCCGGAGCCGGCTCGATCACCACTACCTGAACGAGATCGAAGGTCTCGAGAACGCCACGTCGGAGGTCCTGTGCGCGTGGATCTGGGAGCGGCTGAAGCCCTTGCTCCCGTCGCTCGCTTGTGTGGCGGTCGAGGAGACCTGCACCGCGCGCTGCGAGTACGGCGGGGAAGCCTAGCCCCGCGGCCCGCGGGACGTTTCCGTACTCCTCAGGTCTACCTGCCCCTACCCCTCGCGTCGAATTGTTAAGGCCGCTCCACATTTGGGAGACTGCCCGCGCGTCGTGATCGGGCGGCACTCCGCCACCCGGCCCGCAACAGGCACGGAGTGCGCCCATGTTCGATTGGCTTCCAAGAGCCGCATCAACCTACGCGCACGACATCGATGGGCTGATCTGGCTGATCACCGCCATCGTGGGCGTCTGGTTCATCCTCGCCGAAGCGGTTCTCGTCTTTCTCATCGTCCGGTACCGGAGGCGCCCTGGCCACCCGGCGGCCTACGTCACGGGGGACAGGCGGCGCCAAGTCGCGTGGATCCTCGTCCCCTGCGTGGCGATCCTGGCCTGCGACCTGATCATCGACGGGGCGAGCGCCCACGTCTGGGAGAAGATGAAGCAGACCCAGCCCAAGCCGGAGCTCGAGATCCGCATCGAGGGGCGGCAGTGGGCCTGGATCTTCGTCCATCCCGGACCGGACGGGCGGCTCGACACGCCGGACGACGTCGTGAAGATGAACGAGATCCACGTTCCGGTGAACGCCGTGGTTCGCTTCGCGCTCAGATCGAGCGACACGCTCCACTCGCTCTGGATTCCCGAGCTCCGGCTGAAGCAGGATGCGGTGCCGGGCCGAACGATCTACGGATGGTTCGAGGCCACGCGGACTGGATCGTACGGCGTTCTCTGCGCCGAGCTGTGCGGTGCCGCGCACGGAATGATGCGCGGGACGCTCACGGTGGACGAGCCCGACGTCTATCGAGGCTGGGTCGCCGCGGAAGCCTCGCCGCCGCCCGCCGCCGGCGCCGCCTCGCCCGCGACCACCTCCGCTGCCTCGACCTCGCCGGCCGCGCCGGCATCCACCCCCGCGACGAAGGGAGCCATCGCCCGATGAGCCACGACGGACACGCCGAGGCCGCGGGCCTCTGGAGCCGGATCTTCTCGACCGATCACAAGGTCATCGCGAAGCAGTACCTCTTCACCGGTATCGCGATGGCGTTCCTGGGCGGAATTCTCGCGCAGATCATGCGCCTGCAGCTCTCCAATCCCGGTCATCCGGTGCCTGGCCTCGGCGTCGTGCAGGGAATCAAGTACAACGCAACGGTGACCATGCACGGCACGGTGATGATCTTCTGGGTCGCCATGCCGCTCCTGCTCGGCGCGTTCGGAAACTTCCTGATCCCGCTGATGGTGGGAACGCGGGACATGGCGTTCCCGCGGCTCAACATGCTCTCGTACTGGACATTCTTCCTCTCGACCGTGGTCCTCGTCTCCTCGTTTCTCGTGCCGGGCGGGCCGTCGCCGGTCGGCTGGACGGCCTATCCGCCCCTGTCGGCCATTCCCGCCTACTCGGGGAATACCTGGGGCGTGCACCTCTGGATCCTGGCGGTCGCGCTGGAGCTGGTCGCCTTCCTCATGGGGGGCATCAACTACATCACCACGGCGATCAACCTGCGCGCGCCCGGCATGCGCATGCGCGACCTGCCGCTGGTCGTCTGGATGCAGATCGCGGCCTCGATCATCTTCCTCTTCTCGGTGGGCCCGCTGGTCGCGGGCGCGGTGATGCTCCTCCTCGACCGGACGGCGGGAACTGGCTTCTATAACCCTGCGGCGGGCGGGGATCCGCTCCTCTTCCAGCACCTCTTCTGGTTCTTCGGCCACCCGGAGGTGTACGTGCTACTCCTGCCCGGGCTCGGCATCGTCGCGGAGATCCTGCCCGTGTTCTCGCGGAAGCCGATCTTCGGCTACCGCATGATCGTGTGGTCAACGGTGGTGACCGGGCTCCTGAGCTTCGTCGTATGGGCGCACCACCAGTTCGTGAGCGGCATCGACCCTCGGCTCGCGGCGCCGTTCAGCCTCACAACGATCCTCATCTCGGTGCCCGTGGCGGTGACTCTCTTCTGCTTCATGGCCACGCTCTACCGCGGCTCCATCGAGTTCAAGACGCCGATGCTCTTCGCGCTCGGCATGATGGCTGTATTCCTGATCGGCGGCGTCACCGGCATCCTGAACGGCTCCGCGGCGGCCGACATCTACATCCACGACACCTACTTCGTTGTCGCCCACTTCCACTACGCGCTGATCCCGCCGGTCTTCTTCTCGTTCTTCGCGGGGATCTACTACTGGTACCCAAAGATGTTCGGCCGGATGATGAACGAGACCCTGGGCCGGCTGCACTTCCTCGGCACCTTCCTCTTCGTGAACGTGACGTTCCTGCCGATGTTCGTGATGGGCTTGCGCGGCTACCCGCGGCGCGTGTACGACCCGAGCCAGTTCGTCGCGCTCGGCAACATGGGCGGGATGCAGATCCTCGCCACGATCGGCACGGCCGGACTCCTCTTCTCGCAGGTGCCGCTGCTCATCAACTTCTTCGGCAGCATGAAGCGAGGGCGCGTGGCCGGCGCGAATCCGTGGCGCGCGAACACGCTCGAATGGCTGGCCCCGTCGCCGCCGCAGCATGGCAACTTCGACGAGATCCCGTCCGTCTACCGCTGGCCCTACGAGTACAGCGCGCCGGGCCGGGACAACGACTGGTATCCGCAGCACGTGGCGCCGGAGGGGGCGCTCTCGAGGAAGGCCGGATGAGTACGCCCACCTCGCCGGGCCGCCCTGCGGTCCCGGCCTCGTCGCCCGCGCCTTACGCCGCTCCGCGGGCCGCGACCTCGGTGCCCACCGGGCGGCTCGGCATCTGGTGGTTCCTCGCGTCCGAAGTGGTCATCTTCGGCGGGCTCGTCACCATCTACGTGCTCTTCCGTCTGCGCCATCCCGAGTGGGGCAAGCTCGCCGCGCACACGATGACGGTGGCCGGGGCGGTCAACACGCTCGTGCTTCTCACGAGCAGCCTCACGATGGTGCTCGCGCACGAATCGGTGGAGCGAGGCAACCTGCGGCTGGCGTCGCAGGCGATGCTCCAGAGCGTGTTCGCGGGGGGCGTCTTCCTCGTGATCAAGGCGTTCGAGTACACCCACGAGATCGTCCAGGGCTTCACGCCCGTGGCTGGGCTCTTCTGGTCCTTCTATTTCGCGATGACCGGGCTCCACGCGCTGCACGTCCTCGGAGGCCTGGTCGCGATCCTCGCGGTCCGCCGCGCGGTCCAGCGGGGCGAGAACCCGCATCGCGTGGAGTACGTCGGGATCTACTGGCACTTCGTCGACGTGGTCTGGATCTTCCTGTTCCCGCTCCTCTATCTGGCCTCCCGGGGATGAGCGCTCCCATGACCGCCGCGCCCGCCACGTCCGTCCCCGCGGGGCCGGCCCACCGGATACCGTACGTCACGCTCTGGTTCATCCTGGTCGGAGCACTGGCGGTGTCCCTGCTCCTGGCCGTGTTCGAGCACACCCGGCTCGCGGCCGCGCTCATCTTCGCGATCGCGATCGCGAAGGCGGCGATCGTCGCGATGTACTACATGCACCTCCGGTTCGAGCCTCGCTACGTCATCGTCGTGATTCTCGCGGCACTGGCCTGCCTCTTCATCCTCTTCTCCGGGCTCCTCCTGGACATCGTCCATGTCTACGGCGGCTAGCGTGACCGTTCCGACGCCGCGGCCCGTGGAGCGCCGTCCGGCCGTGACGGCCGGCCGTGTGGGGATGGTTCTCTTCCTCTTCACGGAAGCGATGCTCTTCGCGGGACTGGTGAGCGCCTTCCTCGTCCTGCAGGGTCGAGCGCCGGTGTGGCCGCCCCCGGGGCAGCCTCGCCTTCCCGTGGCGGCGACCGGGGTGAACACGCTTTTCCTCATCCTGAGCGGCGTCACGATGCTTCGCGCCGTGGCCGCCTCGCGGAAGGTCGGCGGGAACACCGCGACCTGGCTCGCCGCGACCGGAGGGCTCGGCCTCGCGTTCCTGCTCGGTCAGGGAATCGAGTGGGCCAGGCTCCTCGGCTACGGGCTCACCACGCGGTCGGGCGTCTACGGCGCGACCTTCTACGCGGTGGTTGGAATTCATGGCACGCACGTCGTGGCCGCGCTCATCGCGCTCGCGGTGACGTGGCGGCGGGCCGATCGCGGCGGCATCACCCCCGCCCGCCGGGAGTCAGTCGTCGTCTGCGCGCTCTTCTGGATCTTCGTGGTCGCCGTGTGGCCGATTCTCTACGTGCTCCTCTACCAGCCGTGGGGCGGCCGGTGAGGAGCCTCGCGCTGGCCGCGGGGGTCGTGATCGCGCTCTCGACCGGAGCGGGGAAGGCAACCGCGTGCCCGTCGTGCGGGGCGAGGGCGAAGGAGGGGGGCGCCGGCTACATGGCGGCGACGGCCGTGCTCGTCGTGCTTCCGTTCGCGTCGCTGGGGGGCTTCGTCCTCTGGCTGCGCCGCCAGGACCGCGAGTCGCTCGACCCGCCGGACGGCGACGCGCCCGGGCCGCGCGAGCCCTAGGCCGCGCGCTCCACCACGCGCGCCGCCACCCGCTCCGCGTCCTCCACGAGCGCCGCCACCGAGACGCCGCGGTACGCGCTCCCCGCGAGATGGAGTCCCGGCCAGAGGTCGAGCCGGCCGGCGATCGTCCCCAGCGTGTGCCGGTGGCCGACGGGATACTGCGGAATGGCGTCCGTCTGGCGGATGACCCACGACCGCTCGGGTCCGCAGGCCAGCCCCCATGCGCGATCCAGCGCCTTCATCGCGAGCCCCACGAGCTCCGCGTCGCTCCGCGTCACGACCGCCTCGGCGCCGACCCCTCCGACCATCGCGCGGATGAGAATGCGGCCCTCCGGCGCGCGCTCCGGCCAGAGGTTCGTCTCGCAGAGCGCGCCGAGCACGCCTGGCTCGTCGCCGGGCGCGACGAGAAATCCATAGCCGTCGGGGGGCGTGCGGAACGACTCGGGGCGGAAGCCGAGGCCCACGACCGCGAGCCCCGCGCAGGGGAGGGCGGCGAGCGGGCGCGCGATCTCGGGCTCCAGACCGCGGAGGAGCGCGGCCGCCGCGCGCGGCGGAGTGGCGACCACGACCGCGTCGGCCGAGGCCGTCTCGCCGCTCGCGAGCCGG
>JAEHDN010000161.1 GCA_016880395.1 Candidatus Eiseniibacteriota bacterium | reverse complement strand
AGGTGCTCTTCACGATCCGGTCCTCCAGGGAATGATAGGCGATCACGCAGAGTCTTCCCCCGGGCCGCGTCCGCCGCTCCGCGCCGGCGAGGAGCGCCTCGAGCTCCTCGATCTCCCGGTTCACCGCAACGCGGAGCGCCTGGAACGCCTGCGCCAGGCGGCGCGGACGGGACGGGCCGGGATAGAGGGGAGCGAGGGCATTCCTGAGCGCAGCGGTGGTGAGCGGTTGGGAGGCGGCCTGGGCACGTCGGATCGCGCGCACGGCTGCCCGTGCGCGCGGTAGCTCGCCATAGGTCACGAGGATGCGCTCGAGCGCTCGGTCGTCGGCGCCATGAATCAGCGCGTCGGCCGTCATCGGCCGGGACGGATCCAATCGCATGTCAAGCGGCCCCTCGGCGGCGAACGAGAGTCCACGGGCGGGATCGTCGAGCTGGTCCGACGAGAGACCCAGATCGGCGAGGATCCCGTCCACTTCCGTGATGCCGAGTTGGTCGAGTACGGATTCGAGATCGGAAAAACGTCCCCGAACGGGGGTAAAACGGGGTGGCGGCGCCGGCGGGTTCGCGCTTGCGCGCTCCACCGCCGCCGGATCGCAGTCCAACGCGATCACCCTTGCCCCTCCTCCCAACGCCGCCACCAGTTCGCGTGTGTGGCCCCCGAGGCCGAAGGTCGCATCGACGTAGACGCCTTCGGGATCGGTGACCAGCCACCGGATTGCTTCCTGCTTCAAGACCGGGACGTGTCCCGGCATCGTCTCTCTAGGCCACCATTCCGTCCCACGGCTCGGCGCGGGAGGGCCCTTCACCACCGGCGAGCGCGCCGCGTCCGACCCGGCCTCCGAAGCCTGGATCCACCGCACCCGATCCCCATTCGAGCCGGGACAGAGCGGGCCCCTGACCGGAGACCTGGAACAGGGCGCGGAGATACGGATGGAGCCCCACCATCCAGATCGACGCGCCGCGCTCCCGCTGGCGCTCGATCCGCGCGACGAACGCGCCGACCGCGCGATAGTCGAGATGCTCCACCTCCTCGAAATCCAGGCAAGCGAGATCGCGCGGCGAGCGGCAGCGCTCGCGCAGCACATCGGCCACGCGGTCGAGGTCGCGCGCGCCGAGCACCCCGAAGAGGCGGAGCGTCGTCGGGCTGCCCGACCGGGCCGTCTCCCACTGGTACGTGGGTCGGTCGAGCCGGAGCGCGGGGCGCGCGGTGGCGGAGGGCATCACAGGAGCAGCTCCCCGGCGATGTCCTCGTACGTGCGGTTCGAGGACGCCATGTACTGCTCGAAGACCTTGGGATTCCAGATCTCGATGTGGTCGAGCACGCCGTTGATGAGCACGTCCTTCTCGATCCGCGCGTGCTCGATGAGCCGCGGCGGGAGCGCGACGCGCCCCTGCGCGTCGAGCGTCTCGTCGCGCGAGTCGAGGAGGAGCGTGCGGAGGAAGCGGCGGGCGCTCTCCTCGCCGAAGGAGCGCGCGCGGAGCCTGTCTTCCATGCGCTTGAACTCGTCGGCGGGAAAGAGCCAGACGCACGCGTCGAGACCGCGGAGCATGACGAAGGAGCCCTCGGCATCGCCGGAGAGGGCGCGCCGGAAGCGGGCGGGTACACTTACGCGGCCCTTGTGGTCCACGGAGTGCTGGTAGCTCCCCCGGAACGTTGCCATTCCCCTCGCTCTCACTCACTTGGACTACCGGTAGGCCGGGGATGGGCTTCCCCACTTCCCCCCACAATTCACCACGGGCCGCATCCTAAGAGGCACGAACGGGGGTGTCAAGGAGGAATACTTACTTTTTTAAAATTTCATTTGGTTGGGGCCCAGCCGGTTGGCCGAGGTGGGGAGGGCTGGTAAGTGGTGGGTGAAAACTAACCTGCGGAGGGCTCGGCGAGGGTCTGGAGGATGCGAGCGGCCTGACCCGCGAGGGCTTTCCGCTCCCACGCGGCCGCCAGCGCGGGCGGGGGCTGGACCGCCACATCGGGCCCCTCGCGCCAGCTCCGGAGGAGAGCCGCAACCGCTTTCACCGCGCAGGCCACGTCCGCGGAGCCGCACACCGTCCCGGCGCCGGCCTGGCGGATCAGCTCCGCTGCGGGGCCGGAATCGAGGATCGCCAGCACGGGACGGCCGCTGGTGAGGTACTCGTAGATCTTCCCCGTGTAGAGGAGCGAATCGGCGTCCCCGCCATGGCCGAGGAGAACGAGGGCGTGCGCGCGGCGCATGGCCGCGAGCGCCTCGAGGTGCGGACGCGACGGCTCGACCTCGACGACGCCGGCGAGGCCGCGCTCCTCCCACTCCGCCGGACGGAGCTCCTCGTTGCCGCCGAGAAAGCGAAGGCGGAGCTGATCGCGCGCGGAGGGATCGTCCTGGATCACGCGGTGGACCGCGTCGAGGAGCGTGCGCACGGTCGGCCGATGCGCGAGCTGTCCCGCGTGGAGGAGGACGCACCGCCGGTCGCCGGCAGGGGTGCCGTCCCCTGGCCCGGACCCAGGCAGCCTCGCCGCCCGCGTCCAGTCGTCGGCGTCGACGCCGTTCGGCAGGGTGAGGAATTTCTGGCCCGGGAGGTCGCGGTAGCGCTTTCGATAGAGGGCGGTCATGGCCTCGCTGACGAGGGTCACCCGGTCCGCGGCGGCCACCACCGCCCGCTCGAGCTCCTTGTGGCGCGCGTCGTGCCAGCCCGTGGGCGGCTCGTACGTGACCCGCCCCACCCAGGGATCGCGGAAGTCGGCCACCCAGGGAAGACCGAACCGCCGCTTCACAGCGAGCCCGGCGAGATGCGCGCTCTCGGGTGACGATGTGGTCCAGAGTGCATCGATCCCGCCCGCGGCGATCCGCCGCACGGCGGCGCGCTCCGCCGCCCGTGCCCACGCCCGATAGCCGTCGGGGATCAGGAGCCAGGACTGCGCGCGCCGAAGCCGCCGGAACGCGCGCGCGTCGCGCGACCCCTGCCGCTCCTCGATTCCGCGCGCCAGAGCGAGGAGCCGCACGACCCGGAGCGACGTCATCCCCCCGACGCGGAGGACTTCCGCCGTGCGCGGCACTTCATCGAGCAGCGTCGGGTCGAGGATCCAGTAGTCGGACTCGCGCGCGGTGACCACCGTCGAGGCCCAGCCCTCGGGCTCGAGGTAGCGCACGAGCTTCAGCGTGCGCTGGCATCCCCCGCCGCCGATCGGCGGGAAGAAGTAGGCGATCGCGAGGAGCCGCTTCACGGCACGGGCTCGAGGCGGGGCCGGGACGCGCCGCGCCCCGCGAGCGCCTCGAGCCGGCGCTCGATCCCGTCCACGGTATCGGCGAGACTCGCGCGTTCCCGCGCGGCCGCATGCGCGCTCGCGGCCATACGCCCGGCCACCTCCGGATCGCGGGCCACCTCCGCCAGCGCGCCCGCGACCGCCTCCTCGTCGCCCACCGGCACGAGGAGCCCCTCCCGCCGGTGCCGCACCCACTCGAGATTCCCGTCGATATCGGTGACGACCGGGACGAGCCCGGCCGCCATCGCCTCGAGCAGGGACTGCGAGGTGGAATCGGAGCGGGAGAGGGAGACGTAGGCGTGATGGCTTCGATACAGGGCGACGAGACGCGAGCGGTCGACCCAGCCCGTCCAGCTCAGACGATCCGCGATCCCCTCGCGCCGCGCGAGCCGATCGAGCCCCGAGCGGAGCGGCCCCGATCCCGCGAGCGTCGCTTCGAACGCGATCCCGCGCCGCGCGAGCGAGCCGAGCGCGCGCACGAAGGTCTCGGGCTCGTAGAGATCCTCGAGCTGCCGCGTCCAGAGGATCCGGAGCGCCTCGCTCCGCGCGCGACGCGCCGTCCAGGGATCCGCGGGCGCGAGGGCGGCGACGTCGGTGCCCCACGCGCGCGTCCAGATCCGGTCCGACGGCGCGCCGAGCGCCATGGCCGCGCGCGCGAGCACCTCCGCGTCCACGTGGATGAGATCCGCACTCCGGAGCGTCCACCGCGCGCGCGCGCGGTGGAGCGGCGTGCGGCGCGCGTTCACGAGGAGATCCGAGCCCCAGCAGCCGAGCATCCAGGGGCGCGCGCCGGCGAGAGCGGCGAGGAATCCGTAGTTGGGGAGGAAATGGGCGACGGTGACGTCGGGCCGGTAGAGCCGCATCTCGTCCCGCACCGCTCCCCGCGCGCTTGCGTACCGGAGCGCCCGGATCGGAAGCGGCCATCCCACGACGCGCACGGGAAACGGACCGGGGGGTGGGCCCGGCTCCGCGGAAAGCAGGCGGATCTGGTGACCCCGCGCGCTCAGCGCCCGCGCCCAGAGGGCCGTGTGGACGGACGGCGCGTGCGCCAGGACCAGGATGCGCACGCGCTAGGGGCGGAGCCGTCGGTGGAGCGCGCTCCGCCTCAGGACCATCCACACGGGGCGCGGCCTCGCCCCCCAGCCTTCCTTGAACCGGATCAGGCCCGTGGCGTCAGGAGGGGAGGCGCCGAAGTTGTACTCCGCGTAGCCCGCCTGACACAGCGTCTCGAGCAGGCTCGCGACGAGGAAGTTATTCGGGCGAAGCGGCCACGACGACTCGCGCGAGACCGGGAGCCAGCTCACGGCCACGCCCTGGTGGAAGAGGTGGAGACTCCCCGCCACGGCAGCGCCCTCGTGCTCGACGAGGTGATAGCGCGCGATCCCCGCCGGAACCAGCTCCCGGAAGATGCGCTCGTAGAGGGCGCGCGGCTTCGGCTTTCCTCCCCGGCGGAGCACCGTCTCCTCGGCGATGTCGAGGAACGCGGTGAGATCCTCCGGCGACTCGGCCGCGCGGATCGCGAGGCCGCTCTCGTCCGCCTGGCGCACGAGGCGCCGCGTCGCGGGAGAGAATCGGTCGGCGACGCGCTCGTAATCGGACTCGAGCGCCAGGACGTGCGTGGCCCCCTCCTCGGGAGGCGCACCCTCGGGGAATTCCTCGGGCCTGCCCTCGTACCACGTGAGCTGGGCGCGGAGCACCCGCCGCCTGGCCGCGCGCGCGAGGAACGCCTCGAGGAGCGTGCGGCGGACGCCCGCCGGATCGCGATGCCCCTCGCGCACGATGGGACCGCCGTAGGTCGCATACGGCATCGCGTCGAGCGATTCGAACCAGCCGCGTCGGCGCGCGACCCAGCCGAGCGCGCCGGCGTAGCGTCCGTCCTCGAGGATGACGGCCGCTTCCCACCGCGCACTTCCCCAGAGCCCGGTCCAGACGCGAGCCCAGGCCGCCGTGTGGAACGCGCTCGCGCCCGGCGCCGCCGCGACGAGATCGTCCCACGCGGCGGGATCGGGCGCGAGCACCTCGGCGTCGAGGGCGGCCGCGTTCATCGCACCACCGCCACGCGGAGCATCCGGTGCTCGGCTCCATCCCGGAGCACGACGATGAAGACGCCCGAGCGGGCGCGCGAGCCGTCGGCGAGGAGGAGGTCCCACGCGACGTCGTGCGCGGGATCGCACTCGAAGCGTCGCACGATCGCGCCGGTCACGTCGCGGATCTCGCCCGT
>JAEHDN010000160.1 GCA_016880395.1 Candidatus Eiseniibacteriota bacterium | reverse complement strand
TGAGCGAGGATCCGGAGCTTGGCCGAGTCCTCGATCCGCTCTGGACGAGGCCCGGCTTCGAGGCCGTGGAGCGGCGGGGCAGCTCCTTCTGGATGGAGATGTAGCGCCGCGCTACCGGGCGCTTCGCTCTGCCCCCAGGGGCGAGCCCACGAAGCGCTCCACCACCTGGACGAACTTTTCCGGCTCCTCGAAGTAGGGCAGGTGCCCGCTGTGCTCGAACACCTCCCATCGGGATTTCGGGATCCCGTTGTGGATGCGCCACGCGGTGCTCGGGGCGACGTTGAAGTCGTACCGGCCGGTCATGACGATCGTCGGCATCGAGAGGGTGGGGAGGAGCGGCCACATGTCGTACTTCGACAGGTCACCGTTCAGGGTCTCGTTCACCGAGCGCGAGAAGCGGTAGGTGGCGATCCGCGACATGAAGTCGTCCCGCTTGGCGTCGGAGAGGAACAGCATGCGCATGTACTCGACCAGGCTCTCGTATCCCGACGCGCTGTCGCCCACGGACTGCGCGAAGTCGAGACGGTTCTGATGGTCGATCGACTCTGGATAGATGTTCTTGAAGATGAACTCCGTGTCGGTCCACTTGGGCGCGGCCGAGTCGACGATGAGGAGATGGGCCACGCGCTCCGGATGGCGCGCGGCGTAGGCCATGACCAGGTAGCCGCCCCAGGAGTGGCCCAGGAGATCGATCGTGTCGGCGTGCAGCTCCGCCCGGAGCGCGTCGAGATCCGCGATCTGGTCGGCGAGCGTGCAGGACTGGCTCGGCGCGAGCGCGCTCGACCGGCCGTTGCCGCGCTGATCGTAGAAGACGACGCGTCGCTTCTTCGCGAGCACGTCCCACGCGTCCGAGCAGAGCACGTAGGTGTGATCGAACCCGGGGCCCCCGTTTACCATCACGAGCGGCCGCCCCCCCTCCTTGCCGCGGACCTCGTACCAGAGGGTCACGCCGCCCGTCGAGAAGGTGTGGCCGGCGCCCGATGGCTGGGCGGGGCGTGCCACGGCCAGCGCGGCCACGGCGATCATGGCCGCGACGACGAGGGCCGCGCGGACGAGCGCGGGAGCGAAACGACGCCGGTACTGGCTCACGGGAATCCCTCCACGGTTGCGGGTCAGTCGAGAATCTGGTGAAGCGCTCCGCGAACGTCCTCCATCCGGACGGTGTGGCCCACTTCCTTCCAGAGGTAGCGGCCGTCGGCCGCGCGGATCACGAGCCCGTGCGACTTGATCCCGAGGGCGTTCAGCTCGCTCCGCGCCTCGGGCTCCGTGGCGTCGACGTTCCGCGCGGTGACCTTGCCCGGAAACTCCTGCGCGAGCCCGCTCACGGCGGGCTTCAGCTTCGCGCAGACCATTCAACCAGGCAGGTAATAGTAGGAGACCGTCACAAGGTCGGCCTTGCCGGCGACGGGCTCGACCGCGGCCTGCTGCGGCCGCGGGGAGCTCTGCTGGGCGCGCTCTCCCCCGCCGCAGCCGAGCCCCCCCATTAAGGTGATTCCCGCCGCGAGTGTGACCGCCGCGTACGCGCGGGATGCTCGAATAGGCATCGCAAACCCCCTGGAGTGTGTGTCGGCCGAAGGCGTAGGCTCGTACGCGCCGACGAAGTCCGGGAACGACCCCGCCACGATACCATCGGAGGTCCGCCATGACCCACCACAACGAGATCGACACGTTTCGCCAGACCTGGGAGCGGGAGGCTCAGCACACGATCCGCCTTCTCGAGGCGCTGCCGGCCGACAAGTACGATTTCCGCCCCGACCCGAAGGGGCGGTCTCTCGGCGAGATGGCCTGGCACCTCAGCGAGATCGACGGGTGCCTGAGCTACGGCGTGGTGGAGCGGCGCTTCGACCTGCAGGATTCCCTGCCCGAGCTCGTCCGCCCCAAGGAGATCCGGCTTCTGGCGCCCGGATATCGCCGCGTCCACGAGCTGGCGCTCGAGCGGCTGGAGAAGGTGCAGAGTGCGGACCTGGACGAGCGCGTGAATTTCTTCGACGGGACTCCGATGACCGTGCGGGACATCCTCTGGGTCGCCCTACTGCACCACCACATCCACCACCGGGGCCAGCTGACGCTGCTCTGCCGGATGTCGGGGGGCGCTCCTCCGGGGATCTACGGGCCGAATCGCGAGGAGATGCAGGCGATCCGCGAGCAGATGCAGGCGGGACGATCCTGACCGCCTGATCGGGCTACCGTGCGCCGCCTGGCTCCTCGCGGGCGGCGCGCGTCCAGGTCACGACGTCCTTCGTCTTCATGGTGCCGTCGGGGCGCAGCCGCGCGTCGCGGTATCCGCGCGCGAGGGCATCCAGATAGGCGCTCCGGGAAAGGAGCGTGCCTCGGCAGACGCGCGGCGCCTCCACGGACTGCCGCCGCTCCCGCTCGAGCGCGCCGATCAGCGTGTCCCACACCCACGCGGGGATCCGCTCGGCCTCCGAGGGATAGACGAACAGGAAAAGAACCACGTGGCTCAGGAGCACGAGCGGGTGCGGTCGGAAGCGCTCCACGAGGCGATGCCAGTCCATCTCGGGGCCGCACGCGAGGATCAGGTGGATCACGTCCGCGCCGTCGAAGCGCTCGCGCTCCATCACGTATGCCTTCGACCAGATGATCTCCTCCGGGCTACAGAGGAACACGGGGTGTCCCAGCACGGACCCCTCGACCGCGTGCCCGAACCAGGACTCGTCCACGGTCGCGACGCCGTTTCCGGAGCTGAAGATCACGTCCACGTACGCCTTCCCCTTGTAGATCTTCCCGAGCCAGTGGGGGAACGTCAGCTCGGTCCTGTAGCCCTGTGACTCGAAGTGCTTGAGGGCGCGGCGGGCGTCCAGCGGCGTGACGAAGACGTCGAGGTCGCGAGGAGCGCGGCCAAGGCCCGTGTGGCGCTTCATGGCGTAGCCGCCCCCGACCATGAAGGGGATCCCCGACTCGATGAAGACCCGGATCACCTCGGCGAAGAACGCTTTGGCCGTCAGGCCCGTTTTCTGCTTAACCGCCATACATGCTCCGAGCGCCCCGTGAAACCACGGAGAATCTCCAGATGATTGAAGACCAGGTACTTACCCGGGTGAGAATCGCCGCGATCGCGGACCTGCACTACACGCCAGACTCAGAGGCATCTGTCGTGCCAGCCATCCACGAAGCGGCCCGTGAAGCCGACATCCTCCTCATCTGCGGCGACTTGACCCATAACGGGCTGGTCGAGGAGGCCGCCGCGCTTGCCGAATGCGTCCGATCCGTTCGCGTGCCCATTCTGGCGGTGCTCGGCAATCACGATTTCCATTCCGGCCAGGAGGAGGCGATCAAGGCCGCCCTTCGCGGGTCCCCGCTCCGCGTCCTCGACGGGGACATCGCTGTGGTGCACGGCATCGGCTTTGCGGGAGTAAAGGGCTTCGCGACGGGATTCGGCCGCAGGGTCCTCGAGCCGTGGGGAGAGGCGGTCGTGAAGGAATTCGTCCGCCTGGCGGTAGACGAGGCCCTGAAGCTCGAGTCCGCGCTCGCGAGACTGCGGACCGAGCACCGCGTGGCCCTTCTCCACTACGCGCCAATCGTCGGGACGGTCGAGGGGGAGCCGCCCGAGATCCATCCCTTCCTGGGCAGCAGTCGTCTCGAGGATCCGCTGAACCGGCACAACGTGGCGGCCGTCTTCCACGGCCACGCGCACCACGGCCAGCCGGAGGGAACGACCGCCACGGGCATTCCCGTCTACAACGTCTCCCTGCCGCTCCTCCGCCGCACCCGTCCGGAGGGGCCCCCCTGCCGCATGATCGAGCTGTCCGGCCCCACGCCCGCCACCTGAGCTGACCGCCGCCGGGTCGACCCGGACGCCCCGGTCAGGCCCGGACGCCTAGCCCGGCCGGGGTCCGCCGCGGTCAGGAACGGTTCCCATCCTGCCGATAGACCGCGGGAAAGGGGGCCTATCCCATGTTCCGATCCTTCGCCGTACTGCTGATCGTCGCTTCGTTCCTGGCCGGCTGCGCCGGCTCTGCCAAGCTCTCGAAGAAGAGCGAGGAGAAGCTCGCTTCCGGGGATGCGTGGAAGGCATGGCAGCTCGCCACCCGCGCTCTCGACAAGGAGCCGGGCAATCCGCGTGCCCAGTCGGCCGCTACGGCCGCCGGCACGGCCATCGTGCAGGACTGGCAGCGCAAGATCCGCGCGCTCGCCGAGGTCGACAGCGCGAAGGCGGCCGAGGAGGTGCTCGCACTCACCGAGTTCCGCGGCGACGCGGCGCACTACGCCACGATCCCGGTCGGCGAGGGTTGGGCTGTCGAGGAGCGGACGCTCCGGCGCTCGGCCGCGCGCATCCACTACAACCTCGGGGTCGACGCCGCGGACGCGGGACGGCCCAAGAAGGCGTGCTCCGAGTTCAGCGAGGCGCGCCGCTACGTCAGCGACTACCGGGACGTCGTGAAGCGCGAGGACCGCGCGCTGGGGGATGCCATGACGCGCGTCGTGGTCGTGCCGTTCCGGACCCCCACTGAGGACGCGGCGCTCGGGTCGCAGGTCGCCCAGTCCTGGCAGGACGATCTCGTCGAGAACCTCGCGCCGCCGGCCGCGCAGTTCACCCGTGTGGTGACCGGGGACGCGATTCGCCGCACCATGACGGTCGCCGATCTGGACGACGTCTCGCGCGAGCAGGCGATCCGGCTCGCGCGCAAGGCGGGCGCGGAGCGGGTGGTCTGGGGATCGGTCGGGAACGTGAAGTCGACGACGCGCCTCCACCTCTTCCACGAGAACGTGGCCCACAGGGTGGTGGAGCGCGGTCCGGACGGCGCCGAATCCGTCCGGTGGGTGGACGTGCCGATCGAGGTCGTGTCCCGAGTTCGCGACGTGAAGGTGGGCGTGGACTACGAGGTCATCGACACCCGGAGCGGGACCTCACTGGTCCACCGGCATCTCGACCGCGCCTCGTCCGCGCGCGTGGTCTGGACCTACGACCGCTTCGAGGGCGAGCCCTCGTCCTACACGCTCGTCGCGGAGCCCATGCGCGCGGCTCATCCCGATCGCGCCAAGGAAGTCGAGGCACGCTGGAACGAGGCATGCGGCACCGGGACCACGCTGGTGCAGGTGCTCGAGGCCCGTCGCAGCGCAGGCTCCTCGTCCGGACGCTACGCGCGCGAGGCCCTGCCGCGGTTCGTCGCCGGAGCGGCGTTCGTGTTCCTGGAGGAGCTGCCCCCGGCACAGGATCTGGCGCTCGCCGCGCTCGCTCAGGGCTCCCGCTCGGTGC
>JAEHDN010000018.1 GCA_016880395.1 Candidatus Eiseniibacteriota bacterium | reverse complement strand
GTGCGCCGCATCGCGCCGGCGGATCGCGCCGCCGCGGCGGACGCGCCCCTCGACCCGAGGGGCCGGGACGGTCCCTGGTGCCGCACTCCTGGGTGCAGGGCATCGCGCTCGGCGCGCTCTCGCTCTACGCGCTCTACTGGGCGAGCCAGGTCTTCCGCTACCACGTGATCGGCAACTACGGGGTCGAGACCGACTTCTACTGGAAGTACGGTCCCGCCGCGCGCGACCTCATGCACGGCGCCGTGGACATCGCGAACTACGACTCGAAGGGGTGGGGCTATCCCGCCGTCGTCGCGCTCCTCGCGCGTGCGGGTCTCGACGTCTTCCGCGCGGGGCAGGTGCTCGCGCTCCTCTCCGCGGTCGCGGCCGGGTGGCTCGCGTACCGGCTCCATCGAAGCCTCCTCGGTCCCGGCGTCGCGCTCGCGAGCCTCGCCATCCTCCTCGTGAATCCGACCTTCCTCGTGAACACCTACGAGGTGGGCACCGACATGTTCTTCTTCGCGATCGTGCTCGCGTCGATGGCGCTCCTCCTGCGGAGCCGCGCGCCCAAGGCCTGGGCCATCGGCGCCTCCGGACTCCTCGGGGGATGGGCGTTCTCGACGCGGTACAATGGACTCTTCCTCCTCTTGGGCGCGCTCCTCTATCTCCTCGCGATCGAAACTCCAAGAGGTCCGTTGGGTCCGCGGCTTCGCCGCGCGGGGCTCTGGACCGCCGGCTTCGTGCTCGCGGCGTTGCCGTGGCTCTGGATCAACGCGGCCCACACCGGCAACCCGCTCACGAACACGAACTATCTCAACGTGGGATACGAGGTCTACGGGAAGGGGAACTGGGAACAGTTCATGTACGGCGGCGATCGGAGGATCCATTCCATGGCCGACATCGTGCGCCTCGATCCGATGAGGTTCGTCGGGAAGATGCTCCAGAACGTCTTCGTCCACCTGAAGCAGGATCTGACCGAGCTCATGCCGCTCCTCTGGGGCGTCTGCGCGGTGATCGGCGGCCTCCTCCTGGGACCACGGGATCGCCCGGAGCGGCGGACGCTCGCGTACGCGGCCTTCTGGGGCCTCTACTTCCTCACGCTCGTGCCCGTCTTCTACGGCACGCGCTTCTCGCTTCCGCTCGTCGCGTTCTATGCGCTCCTCGCCGCGTGGCCGTTCGTCTCTCCATGGATCGGCCGGACGTTCGAGGGACTCGAGTCGTCCTTCCCGCTCCGGACGTTGCTCTTCCTCGCGCTCTGGGTGGGTGCCTTGTTCCAGGCGTATCAGGCCGTGGGGAACCCCGAGAACCCGGAAGGTCTCCGCGCCGGTCCGCACGAGATCCTGGACGCCGTCGGCTACCTTCGGTCGCACGGGACAGGAGAAGCGCTCCTGGCCCGGAAGCCGCACGCGGCCTTCCTCGCGAATATGCGCTTCGTGCCGATCCCCACCGTGGACTCGCCGGCGGCGCTCCACGACGTCGCGCAGAAGGAACGCGCGCGATACCTCCTCGTCTCCGGAGCCGAGCTATCGATGCGCGCCGCGATCCGGCCCTTCGCCACGGGGGAGGACATCCCGGGCTTCCGGCGCGTGTACGAGAGCCAGGGCGCGCTCGTGTACGAGGTCGTGCCTATGACGACAGCGGGCCCGCAGACGCCTTGACTTGGGGTCCGCATCGGCTACAATCGTCGCTCGCGTAGTTCCAACGACCGAATTGATGGGCGATTAGCTCAGCTGGTTAGAGTACCTGCTTGACATGCAGGGGGTCAGTGGTTCAAGTCCACTATCGCCCACCATCTCCATCCGATGGAAACGGAACGAACATCCATGATCCAGCTCGAAGTCGACGGCCGTCAGCTCGAGGCGGAGTCCGGCCTCACCCTCGGCCAGATCTTCCACGAGCAATATCAGGACGCGTTCCGGCTCGGCGTCGCCGCGAAGCTGAATGGCCGGGTCGTCGACTTCCACACCCCCGTCCATGAGTCCGGCCGCCTCGAGCTGATCCCCGTCGACAGCAAGGAAGGGCTCGCCGTCCTCCGGCATTCCACCGCGCACCTGATGGCGTCGGCGGTGGTGAAGCTCTTCCCGGGGACCAAGCTCGCGATCGGACCCGCGATCGACGAGGGGTTCTACTACGACTTCCAGGCCGAGCGCCCGTTCCAGCCCGAGGACCTCGAGAAGATCGAGACCTCGATGCACGAGATCGCCGAGGAGAACCATCAGTTCCAGCGCGGCGAGCTGGGGCGGGAGGACGCGCTCCGCAAGTTCCAGAGCGAGGGCGAGACCTTCAAGGTCGAGCTGATCGAGGGGCTTCCGGATCCGAAGCTGAGCACCTACACCCACTCCTTCTTCACCGATCTCTGCCGCGGGCCGCACGTGCCGCGCACCAAGATGCTGAAGCACTTCAAGCTCCTCAGCGTGGCCGGCGCGTACTGGCGCGGGGACTCGACCCGCCCGATGCTGCAGCGCATCTACGGCACCGCGTTCCCGAGCAAGGACCGGCTGAAGGAGCACCTGACCCGCCTCGAGGAGGCGAAGCTCCGGGACCATCGCAAGGTGGGGCACGCGCTCGACCTCTACAGCGTGCAGGAGGAGGCCGGCGGCGGCCTCATCTTCTGGCATCCGCACGGCGCCGCGATGCGTCGCGTGATCGAGGACTTCTGGAAGTCAGAGCACCTGCGCCGCGGCTACACGATCGTGAACACGCCGCACATCGCGCAGGTCGAGCTCTGGCAGCGGTCGGGGCACACGAACTTCTATCGAGAGAACATGTACTTCCTCGAGATCGACGAGAAGGAGTACGTGCTCAAGCCGATGAACTGCCCGTTCCACATCCTCATCTACCAGGGGAAGAAGCACTCCTATCGCGAGCTGCCCATCCGGATCGCCGAGCTGGGCACCGTCTACCGCTACGAGAAGTCGGGCGTGCTCCACGGTCTCGCGCGCGTGCGCGGATTCACCCAGGACGACGCCCATGTCTTCTGCACGCGCGAGCAAGTGGAGCCCGAGCTCGAGAAGGTGCTCGCGTTCGCCCGCTTCATGCTCGACACGTTCGGCTTCAAGGAATACAGGGTCGAGCTCTCCGTGCGGGATCCGAAGCGGAAAGAGGACTACATGGGCTCCGATGAGGACTGGGAGCTGGCCGAAGGGGCGCTCGAGCGCGTCGTGCAGCGCGCCGGGATCCTCTACCAGAGGGCGGAAGGCGAGGCGGTCTTCTACGGCCCCAAGATCGATATCAAGATCAACGATGCGCTGGGGCGCCCCTGGCAGTGCTCCACGGTGCAGTTCGACTTCAACCTGCCGCGGCGCTTCGAGGTGAACTACGTCGGATCGGACGGCCAGGAGCACCAGGTCTACATGGTCCATCGGGCCCTCCTTGGCTCGATGGAGCGATTCTTCGCGACCCTGATCGAGCACTACGGCGGGGACTTCCCGGTCTGGTTCGCCCCCGTCCAGGTCCAGCTCATCACGATCGCCGACGCGCAGATCCCGTACGCCGAGGAGATCCGGGCGATGCTGCTCGACCGGGACATCCGGGTCGAGGCCGACCTCCGGGAAGAGAAGATGGGGGCCAAGATCCGGGACGCGGAGCTTCTCAAGATCCCCTACATGCTGGTCCTGGGGCGCCAGGAGGTGGAGAACCGGACGGTCTCCCTCCGGAGCCGCAAGCGGGGGAACGAGGGCTCGATTCCGCTGGATCGCTTTGTGGAAAATCTCGTTGCGGAAGTGGAAGCCAGAACGTAGACTCACCTCTCGTTTCTCGTTCAAGCAGGAGCCGACGGCTTCTCACCCCGAGGCGCAACGCTACCGGGGTCTTCGCGATACGGTCCGCGCCACCTGCGCGGCTCCGCGGCCGGTGCCCGGTGGGACATGGTCCCCTCGCATCGGCTCGTCGCTCCGCCGTCTCCCTCCTGCCGTCACACAAAACGAATCCCGATCAGAGGAGGGCAGCCGATCGCCACTAGCAAAGAGATTCGCGTCAACGACCGCATCCGCATTCCGTCGGTCCGGGTCATCGGCCCGGATGGCGAGCAGATCGGAATCCTGAGCATCCGCGAGGCGCTCGCGTACGCGCAGGAGCGTCAGCTGGATCTGGTGGAAGTTTCGCCCACCGCCAAGCCGCCTGTGTGTCGGGTGATGGACTTCGGTAAGTTCAAGTACGAGCAGAACAAGAAGCAGCAGAAGGCGCGGCGCAAGCAGCACGTCACGCATCTCAAGGAAGTCAAGCTCAGGCCCAAGATCGAGGAGCACGACTACAACTTCAAGGTCGAGCACGGGCGCCGCTTTCTCGAGCTGCACGACAAGGTGAAGTTCACGGTGATGTTCCGCGGACGCGAGATGGCGCACCCCGAAGCGGGGTACCGGCTCCTGGAGCGCGTGATCAAGGACCTCGAAGCGGTCGGACAGGTCGAGATCCCCGCTCGCATGGAAGGCCGGAGCATGGTGCTCCTGATGGTGCCGCGTCCCACGGCCGCGAAGCCCGCGGAGAAGAAGCCGGCTGTGGCCGGTGCGCCCTCGCCGGCGCAGGCCGCGAAGCCCGAACCGGCGAAACCCTAGGAGTCACGACATGCCGAAGATGAAGACGAACCGAGCGGCCGCCAAGCGGTTCCGCCGCACGGCCACCGGAAAGGTGAAGCGCGGTCATGCCTTCGCGCGGCACCATCTCGGGCTCAAGTCCCGCAAGCGCAAGCGGCGCCTCCATGCCTCCGCGATCACCGAATCGACGGAACGCCGCCACCTGGCCAAGCTTCTACCCTATGGCGGCTGAGCCCTGACGGGCGCACGCCGAACCGACGAGGAAACGAACCATGCCACGCACAAAGACGGTCGTTCCGGGCCGCAAGCGTCGCCGCAAGGTGATGACCGCGGTCAAGGGGAACCGAGGCGGCCGCCGCAAGCTCTACCAGACGGCTCGCGAAACCCTGATGCGGAGCCTCCAGTTCGCCTACCGCGATCGCCGCGCGAAGAAGCGCGAGTTCCGGAAGCTCTGGATCGTCCGGATCAACGCCGCCGCCCGCCATCACGGACTCTCGTACAACGCCTTCATCCGGGGCCTCAAGGCGGCCCAGGTGGAGATCGATCGCAAGGTCCTCGCCGATCTCGCGATCCGCGACGGCGAGGCGTTCGCCCGGCTGGCCGAGGTCGCCAAACAAGCCACCATCGCAGCCTGACGGGCCACCCGCTTCCATGATCGAGCGTCTGGACGCACTCCGCGCCGAAGGGGAGCACGCGCTCGTCGGCGCGGCCTCGGCCGCGGATCTCGAAGCGGCCCGCGTCCGGTTCCTCGGCAGGAAGAGCGAGCTGACGGGGATCCTTCGCGGCCTCAAGGACCTCCCGCCCGACGAGCGGACGCGCGTGGGCGCGCGCGCGAATCAGATCCGTGCCCGGCTCGAGTCGCTCCTCGCGGAGGCCGAGTCCCGCCTCCAGGCCGCCTCACGCCCATCCTCCACCCGTGACGTGACCCTGCCCGGCCGCCGCCCGCCGGTGGGGCACCGCCACCTCATCCCGTCCGTCCTCCGCGAGCTGGAGGAGATCTTCCGGGGTCTCGGCTTTGCCGTCGCCTCCGGTCCCGACGTCGAGGATGACTGGCACAGCTTCGGCGCCCTCAACATGCCGAAGGGGCACCCGGCGCGAGCCACCACCGACACGTTCTACCTCCGGGACGACGTGGTGCTCCGTCCGCATACGTCCTCGGTCCAGGTCCGCGCGATGGAGAAGGTGAAGCCGCCGCTCCGCGTGATCAGCCCGGGCCGCGTCTATCGCAACGAGGCGGTCGACGCCACGCATCTCTTCGAGTTCCATCAGATCGAAGGGCTCTACGTCGACGAGAACGTCAGCATGGCCGACCTGAAGGGGACTCTCGACCGGTTCCTCAAGCAGTTCTTCGGCCCGAAGACGGAGCTTCGCTTCTGCCCGTCCTACTATCCGTTCGTGGAACCCGGCGCCGTCGTCGACATCCGGTGCTTCTTCTGCGGCGGAAAGGGATGCGGCGTGTGCGGCCCGCTCTCGGGCGGATGGCTCGAGGTGCTCGGCGCGGGGATGGTCCACCCGAACGTCTTCAAGGCGGTCGGGTACGACCCGGAGCGATGGACCGGCTTCGCCTTCGGCGCCGGCGTGGAGCGGCTCACCATGCTCCGCCACGGCGTGCCCGATCTCCGCTACTTCTTCGCGAACGACGTCCGCTTCCTGACCCAATTCTGAGGAGCGCGTGAAAGTCACCTGGAACTGGCTCTCCGACTGGGTCGATCTCTCCGGCTCGCCCGAGGACCTAGCGCTCCTGCTGGCCACGCGCGGTTTACCGGTGGAATCGATGGAGCGGGGGATCACCTTCGACCCGGCCATCGTCGTCGGCCACGTGGTCGAAACGGGGCGCCATCCCAACGCCGACCGCTTGAGCCTCTGCTCGGTCGACATCGGCGCGGCAGCACGGCTCTCGATCGTCTGCGGAGCGCCCAACGTCGCGGCCGGCCAGAAGGTCGCGGTGGCCCAGATCGGGAGCCGGCT
>JAEHDN010000159.1 GCA_016880395.1 Candidatus Eiseniibacteriota bacterium | reverse complement strand
TACGCGATCGATCGCCAGTACCTCGTCTCGATCTCCTGCGCCGTGACCGCGGTGAATGGCACGGACCGGCGCACGGGACGGAGCGCACTCGGCGGCCGCGTGGGCGAGGACTACTTCCTGCGGCGGGACCCGGAGGCCGTGGCGCGCGAAGCGGCGCAGCAGGCGGTCACGCTCCTGGGGGCCGTTCCCGCTCCCGCTGGGCCCATGCCGGTCGTGATCGCGCCGGGCTGGGGTGGCGTCCTCATCCACGAATCCTTCGGCCATGCGCTCGAAGGGGACTCGATCCGCCGCGGCACGTCGCTCCTGAGCGGGCTCCTCGGCCAGAAGATCGGTTCGCCCCATCTCCGCGTGATCGACGACGCGCTCTGGCCGAACGGGCGCGGCTCTTACATGGTGGACGACGAAGGCATCCCGGGCCAGCGCACGGTGCTGGTGGACGGCGGTTACCTCAAGTCCTACATCCTCGACCGGCAGAGCGCGTTCCTCCTGAACCAGAAGTCGACGGGGAACGGCCGGCGCATGTCGTACCGCCAGTGGCCGCTCCCGCGCATGACGAACACCTACATCGACCGCGGCACCGACGATCCCGCGTCGCTCCTGAGCGGGATCACGAAGGGCTTCTACGCCGCGGAGCTGGGCGGCGGATCGGTCGACACGACGAGCGGGAACTTCAACTTCGCGGTCCAGCTCGGCTACATGATCGAGAACGGTCGGAAGACGAGGCCTGTTCGCGGGGCGGTGCTGATCGGCAACTCGCTCGATACCATGGCCCGGATCGAGGGCATCGGCACCGATCTCGTGGTGGATCAGACGCGGGGGGTGTGCGGCAAGGACGGCCAGATGGTTCCGGTCGGCGTGGGGCAGCCCACGGTGCGCTTCTCCTCGATCACGGTGGGAGGCACGGCGATCTGATGCCCACATCCCGCCCCCAGGAAGTCCTCGAGCAGGTCCGGACCATGGCGGAGCGCTCCGGCGCGGCCGAGGCGGAGACGTTCTTCGAGTTCGTCCGATTCGTGGAGGTCCGCTACCGCGAGGGAGAGGTCGAGCTGCTCCAGCAGTCCGGCATCACGGGGCTCGGGCTCCGCGTGCTGCGCGACGGGAAGATGGGGTTCCTCTACACGACCAACCTGAACCGCACCGTGCTCGACGAGCTGGTGGTGCGGACGATCGCGCTCGCCGCGCAGGCGACGCCGCGGGATGAGAACAAGCTCCCGGACCAGTCCTTCCCGCCCCAGACGAGCCTCGAGATCGAGGACCCGACCGCGGACCGGATCACGCCGCAGGACCTGATCGTTCTGGCGAAGACGCTCGAGGACAACGCGATGCTCGTGAACAAGGTCAAGACCACGCAGACCTCGCGCGCCGGGTACGTCGTGGGCGAGACCCACTTCTCCAACACCTTCATCCCGTACCAGACGTTCCGCTCGACCGCGTTCTGGCTGACCTGCGCGGCGATCGCGACCGACGGGAGCCAGAAGCGCGTCGGCTCGTACGCGGATCGGAAGCGGAACTACGTCGATCTCTCCACACCGGACCGCGTCGGGCGCAAGGCGGGGGAGCGCGCGGTGGCCCGGCTCGGCGCCAAGCCGGTTCCGTCCGCCCGGGTGCCGGTCGTGTTCGAGGCCGAGGCGGCGGGTGGGTTCCTGCAAGGGCTCTTCGGCGCGTTCGCGGGGCTCAACGTGCTCGAGCAGCGCTCGTTCCTCGCGGGGAAGAAGGGACAGGCCATCGCCTCTCCCATGGTCACCATCGTGGACGACGCCATCCTCCGCCGCGGCCTCGGCACGCGCCCGTTCGACGGCGAGGGATCGCAGACGCGTCGGAACCTCGTTGTGGACCGCGGAACTCTGACGCGCTACCTCCACACGGCCGCGACCGCCCGCCGCGAGGGCGTGGCGCCGTCGGGCAGCGCCTGGCGCGGTTACGATTCGCTCCCGGCGGTGGGGGCTTCCAACTTCTACATCGAGAACGGATCCACGAAGCTCTCGACCATCATCGAGCAGGTGCCGCGGGGCCTCTACGTCACGGGCACCGCCGGGTTCGGCTTCGATCTCGCGGCGGGGGAGTACTCGCAGCAGATCGAGGGGAACTGGATCGAGAACGGCAAGCTCGTCCAGCCGGTGGAAGGCGTCACCGTGGCGGGGAAGCTATCGGACATGCTGCTCGGGGTCGATGCCGTGGGTCGGGACCTCGATTTCCGGTCCCAGTACTGCTCGCCGTCGCTTCGCTTCAAGGAGCTGACGGTCGGCGGCGCCTAGCCGCCTCGCCTAGCCGCCTCAGCGCCGCTCCCAGCCGAAACCCCACCACCTTCCGGCGCGTAGACCTCTCATGAGACCTCGCCCTGCTCCGGCTCGTGCGGTGTGCCGTCGGAGGATCCTCGGCAGGGCGCTTCTCCTCGCCGTCGCATTCATCCTCGCCGCCTCGGCTCCACCGTCGCTCGCGGCGCGGCGGCCTTCCGCGGCCTCGACGCCTCCCCCGACGCTGCAGAAGAGCGATCGCCTGGCCCGGGCGGCCGCGGCCATCGATGCCGAGCGGAAGCGGCTCATGATCCCAGGCCTCTCGCTGGCCATCGTCGAGAACGACCAGATCGTCCTGGCTCGCGGGTTCGGCGTGCGGAGTCTCGAAACAATGGAGCCGGTGGATTCCGGCACGGTTTTCCCGATCGGTTCCTGCACCAAGGCGTTCACGGCCATGGCCGCGATCATCAGCCAGGACCAAGGGAAGCTTTCGCTGGACGATCCGCCTCGCCGCCACCTGCGATGGTTCCGGCTTCAGGATTTCGAAGCCGACGCCCTCGTCACCATCCGCGACATGCTCTCCCATCGTGTTGGTCTCAGGGCCTACGCCGACCTGGCGGCGGAGCCGGGCGTGCTCACGCGCCAGGAGTACTTGAAGGCCGCGACGGGCGCCAAGCCGGTCGCGCGGCTGCGCGAAGAGTTCCAGTACTCGAACGCGATGGTCGTCGCCGCCGGCGAGATCGTGGGTCGAGTCCAGAACACGACCTGGGAGGGCGCCATCGAACGACTCATCTTCCGGCCGCTCGGCATGAACAGGAGCACGACGACCCTCGTAGACCTCACGCGCATGCCGAATCACGCGACGGGATACGACGATCCGGGTCACTCCGGGCGATGGAAGGCGGCGTCTCCACCCGCGAGCATGAACTCGCTCGCCCCGGCGGGCGCGATCGCGGCCTCGGCATCGGACATGACCCGGTGGATGCGTTTCCTTCTGAACGAGGGAACGCTGGATGGCACGCGAGTCGCCTCGGCCGCCGGCGTGCGCCAAGCGATGACGCCGCACATGCCCATCAACAAGACGCTCTCATACGGGCTCGGATGGGCGCTCTATGAGTGGAACGGACATCGCGTCGTGGAACACAACGGCGGCTCGAGCGGGATCAGTGCGGTCGTCAGCCTGATGCCCGAACGACGGGCCGGGTTCGTGATTCTCATGAACGCGTCCTCGAACTCCATCAATGCGATCGGCCATGCGGGAAAGATCCTCTGGCCCATCCTCCTCGTCGAGGCGGCCCGCGGAGCCGTCGGACCGGTCGTGCCATCTCGGTCTCCGGCCTCGGCCGGAACGTCCTCTCAGGTTTCGGCCGACTCGGCCGCGGTCGACACCGTCGGGCTTCCGGCGGCGGACGACCTGATCGCGAAGATGATCGCGGCGGTGGGTGGCGAGCGAAATCTGCGCCGCCGCGTGTCGCTCGATCTCCGCTGCCGGCGCCGCTATCTGAACCAGGGCGTGGACGCGGAGCGGCGCATCCTGAGCCAGGCCCCGGACCGGCTCGAGACAGTCGAGCGCTGGACGGCGGCGGGGCGACCCATCGGCACCGTTCGCACGTACTGCGACGGGCATTCCGCCGGACAGGAAACCACCTTCGGCCAGGACGAGGTCTACTCGGGGGAGCCGCTCCTCGAAGCGAAGCGCGACGCGGCTTTCGCGGGGCTCCTCGACGCGCGGCGCGCGTTCGCCCGGATCGCCGTCCGCGGACGCATCCACCGCGGCGAGGACGACTTGCTGGACGTGGCCGCCACGCCCACCGAAGGGCGGCCCGAGACATGGCTCGTCTCGGAGCGGACCTTCCTGATCGTGGAATGGAGGCGCGGCTCGACCACCGAACTTCGGGAGGACTTCCGGAACGTCGACGGCTGGGTGCTGCCGTTTCGGACCGTCGTGAAGGACGAGCTGGGGGAGTCGGAAGTGACGGTGCGGGAGGTGCGCTTCGACAGGCCGGTCCCGGAAACCGCATTCATCGCCCACCAGCCGGCGGCCCGGAACGGGGCCCGCTGACGCGGCCCCGCTGCGCTCAGCTCTCGTCCCCCTTCGGCTGGGCGTCTCCCTCGTCCTTCGGCGCCGCGTAGAGCTCGCCCACGGTGAACTTCTTCGGCCGCTTCACGTGGATATAGGCGGTGTTCGCCGCCGCCGCACCCTCGCTGCAGGCCGTGATGAGGAGCTTGTATTTCCCGGGGTAGGTGGCGATGTCGCCGCAGCAGAAGACGCCCGTGATGTTCGTCTTCATCACGGGGTCCACTTTGATCTGCGAGCCTTCCAGCTCGAGCCCCCACTGGCGCACGATCTTCGTATCCATGAGATAGCCGACGTTGATCGACACGACGTCGATCGGCAGCTCCTCGGCCTCGCCGGTCTTCTTGTGGCGAACCATCACGGACTCCACGCGGCCGTTGCCCTTGATCTCCACGGTCTCGGTCTCGAGCATCGCGCGGATCGGGGACTCCCGGACCTCCTCGACGTAGCCGTCCATCCCCTGCCACTTGTCGAGCATGTGAATGAGGGTGACCTGGGCCACGTCCTTGAGGGAAAGGGCCGACTCGAGTGCGCTGTCGCCCCCGCCGATCACGAGCACGCGCTTGCCGCGGCAGGACTCGATGTCGGGCATCCCGTACTCGACCCCGCGCCCCTTCAGTTCCGCCTCGCCTGGCTTGTTGATCTTGCGCGGTTCGAACGCGCCCCCCCCGGTCGCGACGATCACGCTCCGAGCCTCGTACGTTCCCTTCGTGGACGTGACCCGGACGAGATTCGCGGCGTCGTCGCGCGCGATGGCCGTGACGTGCTCTCCTTCGCGGATCTCGGCATCCATGTGGCGCGCCTGCTCGACGAAGTTCCGCCCGAGGTCCTCGCCCATCACGTACGTGTAGGAGGGCATGTCGTGGACCGGCTTCTTGGGGTAGAGCGATGCGAGCTGGCCACCGGCGACGGCGGTCTCGATCAGGAGGGTGGACATGCGCCGCATGCGGGTGAACAGCGCGGCGGAGAGGCCGGCGGGGCCGGCACCGATGATGACGACGTCCCAGATCATGGCGGGGCGATGACCCTCAGGAGGTACTCCGGACGAAACGGCCCGGCATGATAGCACGGCCCGGCTCGATGGCCTGCCGCGCGTTGTCGGGCCGAGCGCCGCGTGCTAGGCTCGTTCCATGACGGCGCCCGCGCCGATTCCGCTCCTCGCCGTCCCCACGGTTCCGCTCCTCGCGCTGGACACGGTCTGGTTCCAGGTCGCGGGAACGGTCTGCAATCTCACCTGCAGCCACTGCTTCATCACGTGCGGCCCCACCAACCGCCGCCACGCGATGATGACGCGCGCGGAGGTCCGCCCGTACCTGGACGAGGCGCTCGGGCTCGGCGCGCGGGATCTCTACTTCACGGGCGGAGAGCCGTTCCTGAACCGCGAGCTTCTCGCGATCCTCGAGGACGCGCTCGCGATCGCCCCGACGACCGTCCTCACGAACGCGACCCTGATCGGCCCCGACCTCGCCGCGCGCCTCCGCGCGCTCGAGCGGGGAAGCCGCTACTCCCTCGAGATGCGTGTGAGCCTGGACGGCCTCGACGCCGCGGCCAACGACGCGCTCCGGGGCGAGGGCTCCTTCGCGGAGGCGCTCGCGGGTCTCCGCGAGCTGGCGCGGGCCGGCTTCGATCCCATCGTGACCGTCGCCCAGACCTGGGATGAGGCCGACGACGCCGCGATGCGCGAGCGATTCCACGACACGCTCCGCGCCGAGGGGCTCCCGCGGCCGCGCGTGAAGGTGCTCCCGCTCTTCCGCGTCGGACGCGAGGTAGCGCGCACGCGCGGCTACGCGGAGACCGAACGGCTGACGCCGGAGCACATGCTCGGATTCGACATCGCCTCCCTCCAGTGCTCGAGCAGCCGAATGGTCACGAGCCGGGGCGTCCACGTCTGTCCGATCCTGATCGACGCGCCCGATGCCCTCCTGGGGCGGACGCTCCGCGAATCGATGCGCTCCTATCCGCTGGCGCACGGCGCCTGTCACACCTGCTGGGCCACGGGCGCAACGTGCCGGAACTGATGGAGCCGATCGCGGTCCTCGGTGGCCCGTACGGCAATCACCTCGCGCTCCGGGCGGCGCTCCTCGACGCCGTCGCGCGCGGCGCGGAGCGCATCTACTGTCTGGGAGATCTCGGAGGCTTCGGCCCCAGGCCGGGCGCGATGATCCCGCTCCTCGAGGAGTTCGGCGTCGTCACCGTCGCGGGGAACTACGACCGCTCACTCGCGGAACGGAGCCCGGACTGCGGCTGCGGCTACACCCATCCCGCCGACAACGCGTTCGCGCGGATCGCGTACGCGTTCACCGACGCGCGCACGAGCGATCCGGACCGCGCCTGGCTCGGGCGCCTCCCCTCGGAGCTTCGCTTCACGCGCGGGGGCCGACGGTACCTCCTCTGCCACGGGTCGCCGCGGCGGACGAACGAGTTCCTCTTCGACTCCGCCTGCTCGGATGCGTTCCTCGCCCGCCTCGCGCGCGAGTCCGGGGCCGATCAGGTGCTCTGCACGCACACCGGGCTCCACTGGGAGCGCGAGGTGCCCGGCGGCGCGCGGTTCGTGAACGTGGGCGCCGTCGGCCGCCCGGCGAACGACGGCCGGCCGTTGGCCTGGTACGTATGGCTCGCGGCGGATCGCCACGAAGCCGAGTTCATCTCCGTTCCGTATGACGCGGAGGCGATGGCCCGGGAGATGGAAACCGAGGGCCTGCCACCGGAATTCGCCGAGACGATCCGCACCGGGTGGTGGACCACCTGCCTCGAGATCCTCCCCGCGAAGGAGCGGGCCAGGGGCCGCTGGTAGTGGCGGACGCGCTCGGCCTCCTGCGCGAGTACGCGGCGCAGGTGCGCGGGGCGGGCCGGAACTCCCGTCTCTACCTCGGAGGCATGTTCCTCTTCGGGGTGGGGCAGTCGATCTTCGCCCTCCTGTTCAACCTCTATCTGCGGGACCACGGCCTGTCGGACGCCGGGATCGGGCAGATCCTCTCGAAGATCTCGCTCGGCGCCGCTGTCGCCGCGCTCCCGGCGGCGTTCCTCTTCCGCAGGGTTCCGGCGCGCACCCTGCTCGTGGCCGGATCCGCGCTCGCGGCGCTCGGGTACGTCCTCCAGTCCTCGCTCACCGAGCCCGAGCTGCTCCTCCTCGTGTCGTTCCTCACCGGCATGGTCCTCACCGTGTTCCGGCTCTCGATCGCGCCCGTCGTGATGAAGGAGAGCGCTGCCGAGCGCCGCCCCTTCCTCTTCAGCGCCTCCTTCGGCGTCTTCTTCCTCTCGGCCATCCTGGGATCCGCCGTCGGCGGCGCGCTGCCCCATCTCTTCCACCTCATCGCGCCCGAAAGCGGACAGGCGCTCCGGTGGAGCCTCTTCGGCGCGGCGGCGGTCACACTGTCGTCTGGCCTGGCGTTCCTGGCCATGCGTCCCGCGGCCACGCGGTCGGAGGCGCCGGGGGCGCTCGAGCAGATCCGGGATCTCCTCGAGATCGACTGGGCGCTCCATGCCAAGCTCATCCTGCCGTCTGCGATGATCGGCCTCGGAGCCGGGCTCATCATTCCGTTCCTCAACCTCTACTTCCGCGACCGCTTCGGCCTCTCCGAGGCCGCGATCGGGATCCTCTTCAGCGTGATGCAGGGGTTCATGGTCGCCGGCAATCTGTTCGGCCCGGCAGTGTCGCGCCGCCTGGGGCTCGTGGGCGGGGTGGTCGCGACGCAGCTCGCGTCGGTCCCGTTCATGATGGTCCTCGCCCTCTCACACGCCTACCCGCTGGTCGTGCTCTCCTTCTTCCTGCGCGGCGGGCTCATGAACATGAACCAGCCGCTCGTCTCCCACTTCGCGATGGAGGTGGTGCCCGAGCGCGACCACGCGATCACGAACAGCCTCCTCTCCCTGTCCTGGTTCCTCGCCTGGACCGTGAGCGCCGACATCGGGGGCGCCTTGATCGAGCGAAAGGGGTACGGAGAGCCGCTCCTCATCGCCGCGGCGCTCTACGTAGGTGCCTCCATCCTCTACTGGATCTTCTTCCGCAACGTGCCAGAGGCCAGGCTGCCCCGGGCCGAAGTGGAGATCCCCGAAGCGTAAGTATTGCTCCTCAAAGACTTACGCCTCGATCCGCCCCGTAATCTCGGGTCAAGTTCGCCCCCCTGGATGCCGATGGATGACCGGAGAAGGGGTGGGAGCCGAGCCGCCAGGGAGGCGGTGCACGCGGCTCCAGGGAGGACGGGCGGAGTTCACGGATGTCCCATAACGGAGGGGGAAGCAATGAAGCGGAACCATCTGGCCTTGGTTTTCGCCGCGATCGTCTGCGTCGCGGGCTTTGCGGCCGACGCGAACGCGAGCATGGTCGGCACGATGGAGGTGAACCTGGGCTACGTGAAGTCCTCGAACGAGGTCACCCCCACGAACGATTCGATGGGTGGCGGTCTTGGCTTCGGCGCGGCCTACTGGCGCTCGGCGAGCCCCTCCGTTTCCTGGGGTGCCGAGGTCTCGTATGACAACCTGGGCACGGCCAACTACGACAACGGCCTGACCACGGACAACGAGATCAAGAGCAACGTCTTCCGTGTGGAGCCGGCCGTTCGCTTCAACTTCGGCTCTCCGGTCGGCCCGAGCTTCTTTGCTCAGGGCGGCGCTGGCTACTACAGCGTGTCCATGAAGATCGACGACAGCGTCTCCGGCACCGCGGACGACAGCCAGGGCAAGTTCGGCTACATGCTGGGCGCCGGCGTCGGCTTCCCGGTCGGTCCGAAGACGAAGATGAATCTCCAGGGTCAGTACCACTCGGTCTCCACCGAGGGTGAGAGCCTGAACTACCTCGCGTTCCGCGCGGGCGTGGGCTTCAGCCTGTAAGCTTCGCAGCAGCCGTTCGATCGGGGTGGCGTCGCACGACGCCACCCCGTTTCGTTCTGCGGTCCCGGGCACCGTCGGCCATGACCGTGGCCCGCGCCGGGGCGCCAGAGGTCTGGATCAAAGGGTCTAGAGCCGACCCAGAAACAGCTACACATCCCCAGGCACTCGGCCGATGACACCTCAAGCGCGCAGCGCGGGGGCAAGTCTCGGCCATCCGCCGACGCCAACTATCACCACGGGGGAGTTCCATGAACGGTCGTCTCGGTGTGGGTGTTCTGATCGCAGCTCTTCTCGTCCTGGCGGTCCCGTCCCTGGCCGCGGCGCAGATGCTCTCAGGCGTCTCGAGCGCGAGCCTCGCGGCGACGCTGCCCCAGTCGCTCACCATCTCGATCACGAGCGGCTCCTCGGTGAACTTCACGCTCGCGGAGAACGCGGCGGCCGCCGGTGACGTGCCGGTGGTGGTCCAGAGCAACTGGAACCTGAATCCGGGACAGACGGGCGCGGTCTCGCTCTACGGCTACTTCGACGTTCCGGCAACTGCGCTCACCGACGGCGCGAACAACATCCCCACCTCCTGGGTCGAAGGCCGGATGACGACGGGCACCCCGACCAGCTACACCGCGTTCACGGAGACGAACCCGGTCGGCCCGGCCGGCGGAAGCCTCGCGCTCTTCAGCGAGGCGATCACGGGCATCAACAAGGTCAAGACCCGCAGCGACAATCTGGACCTGCGGATCAACCTGACCGGCCAGACGCTTCCGGCCGGAAGCTACGCTGGCACGCTGAGGCTCCAGGCAAGGGCCATCTGAGAGGTTCGATGTCGCGAGATCCAGGGACGGACTCGTACGCGGCCGAGGCGCGGGGGATCACCCCCCGCGCCTTCACGCGCTTCCGGGGGATGGGCCGGGGCTGGCTCGCCTTGCCGATCGCCGCGCTCCTCCTCGGGGTGGCCTCAGAGCGCGCGTCGGCGCAGACAGTGCGCCCCGTGATCGTCGAGCACCACGGCAAGAAGACGCGGGCGAAGTTCGAGCTGGTGAACGACGGACTCGTGCCGCTCAACGTTGTGATCGAGCCGAAGAGCTTCGACGTCTCGATCGACGGCGATGTGGACTACCGCCCCCTCGATCCGTCGGTGCACCTCAGGCTCTCCGCCATGAGTCTCCGCATCCCCGCCCGCCAGTCGCGGTACGTCTTCTACGAGGCGAGCGCGGACTCGTATCCGGCGTGGTTCGTCATCCCGTGCACGTTCTCGGGCATGCAGCGCCACCAGGGGCTCAACGTCACGGTCGAGCTGCCGCACACGGTCTACCTCGTCCAGGACGACCCGCTCCGGCGCGAGGACGTGAAGGTCCACTCCGCCGTCTACGCCGCCTCGAGCGCCAGGATCTACATCGAGATCGAAAATGTGTCTCGGTGCCTCGGGCGGGTGACGTCGGCCGAGGCGAGAGGCAAGGACGGCAAGACCGCCGTCGCGAGCTTCCCGCTCCTGCCCCACCGCATCCGCCGCGTCATGATCCCCTGGGATGCCGCGGGGGTGCCCACCACCCTCCGCCTCGCCGTACAGGACTTCACGATCGAGATGCCGCTCGGGAACGCCTCGCAGGTGGCGGGATCGGCCGATGGGAAATGAGGGGCGCCGCCCCGCGGTTCCTCCCGCCGCGGGGGTTCTCGCGGCCGTCCTCATCGCGCTCGCGGCTGCGGCCGCGCCCCCGGCGCTAGGCCAGGTCTTCGAAGTCCAGGCCGGCGCGTCCTCGATGTACGACGCGGCCGGCGGCTCGGTGCACATGCACGCGGACGGGGCGGAAGCGTGGCTCGGCCTCGCCGGCGTCGATCCCCTCCGGCTCGGATTCGGCGTGGCGACCCATTACCGCGGCGCCGGCCTCACGCTCGGCGATGCGGTCGTCCCGTTCCATCTCCCCACGGACGCGCTCCACGCCGGGCAGTCGCTCGTCGCGCGGGGCATCGGTGTGGGATACGAGGACCGCGATGTCCGCGTGGCCGCCTTCGGCGGCGCGACAGCGAACGCGACGAGCTATCCCTACACGTTCTGGGCGGAGGGCGAGCGGCCGGTCGGCCTCGTCTTCCTCGAATCGAAGGTGTCGAGCAGCGTGCGGCTCTCGTCGCGCAGCCTCTACTCGGACGGCATGACCACGATCCTCGGCCTCGAGTGGAAGCCGGGCACCGGCTACGGCGGAGCGCTCGCCGGAGGGACCGGAGCGGACGAGGGCTATGCCGCCGCGAGCGCGTGGTACGAGCGGGGGGTGCTGGGCCTGCGCGGGGGATACGTCGTCGCCGGGGATGGATTCCGGCGCGTGGTCACGCCGCAGCCCGGGGCCGCTGAGCTCGTGGGTCCGAGTCTCGAGATCACCGCGCGCGTGCGCCCGGAGCTGATGCTCGGGGCGTCGCACTCGGAGTCGGCCCAGCCGGACCCCGGGCCGCGCGCCGACCGGCACGGCACCGTGAACCAGGTGCTCGCGAGCGGACGTCTCGCGGGGACGAGCCTCGGGACCGCCTACTTCCGATCGCGGTCGGGCAGCGTCGGATCGGACGGGGTCTCGCTCTCGTTCGACCGTCCGACGCTCGCGTGGCTCCGAGTGAACGGGAGCTGGCTCTATTCGGAGCCCCTGTCCGGAGACCCGGTGCGCATGCTCGTGGGCGGCCTCCGGGAGACGATCTCGCCGCGGCTTGATCTCATCCAGGTCGCGACCCACTCCGGCGACAACACCACCGTGAGCTTCGGCGGGACCTTCACCTCGAACGCGCTCTCGGTCGGGGCGGAGTACCAGACGGTCTACGTTCCGTTCGACGAGGAGCAGCCATTCCACCAGGCGCTCATGCTCACGGTGCGGCTCCAGGCGCCGGGGGGCGTCCGAGCCCAGCTCGGCAGCTACGTCGATCCCACGGGAAGAGTCCGGTACACGGCCCAGGGGAGCCAGTTCATCTACCGGGGCGCGAGCGCCGCGCCCAAGGTTCCCGAGTTCGGAATTCCCGACAACGTGATCCGGGGGACGGTGCAGGACGAGGCCGGATCGCCCATTGCCGGGGCCGCGCTCCGGGTGGGCGACGAGCTCGCGTTCACCGACTCGCAGGGGACCTTCTTCGTGCGCATGAAGAAGGCGAAGGACTATCCCCTCGCGATCCTCTACGACGAGTTCCTGGGACCAGCGCGCTACGAGGCGCTCTACGTACCGGAGCGCGTCACCGCGCAGCCCGAAGCCCAGGTCGCTCCGGTGTCGATCGTCCTCCGGCGCTCGCCCGACTAGGGAACCGGCCCCCCCGTGTTGCCGAAGTAGAAGACCAACGCCGCCCGGGTCATGAGGCCGCTCCAGTCGAGCGTGGCCTCGCTCCCGTCCTCAGTCGTGGCCGGCTGCCCCTCGATCTCGAGATCCTCAGTCTCCGCGAATCGTAGCCCCGCACTTCCCTCGAAGTGGACATTGGTCGAGATCGTATAGTCGAACACCCCCATTCCGTGGAAGCCGGGTCCGCTCCCCGTCATCGGTACGGTGATCCCTACACCCGACGTGTCCGCGCCGAACGAGCCATCGGACCAGTAGTAGCCGCCTCCCGCACCCACTCCGCAGCGCACGCGCGTGGAGCTGGGGAACCAGAAGATCGCGGTCCCGGTCAGGGCGTGGGCGGGAGCCCTCACGTTGAAGTCGATCGTGAAGAGCGAGAGGTGGGACTTGGCGGTCAGGCGATCGTAGTCGACCGTGAGCGAGAGGCGCTTCGTGGGGAGGAATCGGATGCCCGCGCCGAAGCCGAGGCCCCCCGTGATCTCCTCGAGGAAGAATCCGGTGCCGCCCAGGATGACCTCGTTGATGGAATGACCGATCAGGTCCTCGTTCACGTCGGTCATCGCGTAGGCGTTGTAGCCGGCGTGGATCGCGAAGGCGAGGCGAGGGGCGGTGCCGGCCTCGCACGGGGCATGGAGCAGAACACCCGCCAGGCAAGCCGCCACCGCGAGAACGATCGAGCCGCCCGCCCGCACCCTTCCGATCATGACCTCTCCTCGTGAACGTGCCGGCGGGGGAATGGGGAGCGGGGCTCCGCCACGAGACGGAGCCCCGTCCGGTTCAATGGTTGCCGAAGAAGAACGAGAAGCCGACCCGGCTCATGAAGCCGCTCCACTCGGCGGAATAATCAGGAATCTCGGTGCCGTCGACTTCCAGGTTGCCGGTCTTGGCGACCCGATAGCCCGCCATGCCTTCGAGATGAGCGACAGGGCTCAGCGACACATCGACCGCGCCCGCCGCATGGAACCCGATGCCGCTTCCGGACGCGTCTCCGACAAGCGTGATCGAGTTGACCCCATCGTCCGCCGTGAGCTGGACCTGCCCGTCGGCTGAGTAGTAGCCGATTCCGCCACTCAGACCGAAGCGGGCCTTCGACGCTGAGGGGAACAGATACGTGACGCCCGCCACGATCGCGTTGGCGGGCAAATCCAGGTCTGCATCATAGGTTACGGCGCCGCTCGTGCCCGAGCCGCTGGTGCTTCCGGTGAGCCTCTCGTAGTCGACCGCGAGAATCATGGATGGGCCCGTGCGGATGCGAAGGCCGCCGCCGAAGCCGACCCCGCCGCTGATCTCGTCGATGGTCGTCCCGTAGAAATCGTTCGTGCTGTTGATGTCATCGTTCACGTCGTTCATGGAGTAGGAGTTGTACCCGCCGAACAAGCCGATGCCGAAGTCTGCGGATCCGGCGGACGCGGGCGCTGCCGCTGCCGCGAAGAGCGCCGCCAGGGCGAGGAGTGCGATAGGCGACCGTTTCATGAAAGCCCTCCTTCCAGATGGGTCATGGACTCGGGAGAGAAGACCTCCGCGATCTGCTCCTCGGTGAGGAGCTTCCGTTCCCGCACGATCTCGATGACCGTCTTGCCCGTCTTGGCCGACTCCTTGGCCACCTCCGCGGCCCGTGCATAGCCGATGTACGGGTTGAGAGCGGTTGCCAGCGAGATGGATCGGTCGAAGTAGCGGCGGCACACGTCCTCGTTGGCGGTGATCCCATCGATGCACGTGGTGCGGAGCACGCGCAGCGTGGGGGTGAGCAGCGCGATGGAGCGGAGCAGGTTGTGGGCGATCACCGGCATCATGACGTTCAGCTCGAGCTGCCCGGCCTGCGCCGCGTAGGCGACGGTCGTATCGTACCCGAGCACCTGGTAGCAGACCATGTTCGTCATCTCGGGGATCACCGGATTCACCTTGCCCGGCATGATCGACGAGCCGGGTTGTACGGCCGGCAGCACGACCTCGTCGAAGCCGGTGGTCGGCCCGCTCGCGAGGAGGCGTAGATCGTTCGCGATCCGGGTCAGGTCGAGGGCGAAGCCGCGCAGGTCGTTCGAGACGCGGACGAACGGTGCCATGCTCTGCATCGCCTCGAAGAGGTTCGGCGACGGAGTGAAGGGCGCGCCGGTGATTTCCGCCAGGTAGTGAACCGCGCGCTCGCGGTAGCGCGGGTGGGCGTTGATGCCGGTGCCGGCGGCGTTCCCGCCCAGCCCGAGGGCGAGGAGCCCCCCGCGGCTAAGGCGAAGCGACTCGGCCCACCCCCGCGCGCACTCGGCGTATCCCGAGAATTCCTGCCCCAACGTGACCGGCACCGCGGCCTGCAGGTGGGTGCGGCCCGACTTGAGGACGTGCGCGAACTCGTCCGCCTTCTTCCGGTCGAGCACACCGAGCTCGGCGTTGGCGCGCGCGGCGGCGATCTTGATGCGGGTGACGGCCCGCACCATTTCCACGTGGAGCCGCTCTCCGCTGATGGGGAAGTTCGTCACCGCCCGCGCCGTCTGGACGCCGTAGTACGCGTCCGCCGGCACTTCGAGCGGGCCCAGCGAATCGCGCTCGACGCGCGTCGCATGCTGCGACAGGACCTTAGACATGGCTTGTCTCCGGAACCGAGGTCGCGTCCGGCCCGGGAGCCGGCGCCTCGGAGTAGAGGAACGGACGCTCCCAGACGCGGGAGAAGGCGTCCGCGAGCCGCGCGATCACCGTTTCCCGCGGCGGCGCCGAGCCGAGCAGGCCGGCCATCGAGCAAACGCCCAGATCGCGGATGCCGCACGGGTGGATGAGATCGAAATGGCTCATGTACGGGTCGAGATTGAGCGCGAATCCGTGGAACGCGATCCAATGGCGCACGGCCACGCCGATGGCCGCGACCTTCCGATCTCCCACCCAGACGCCGGTGTAGGGAGGGCGCCTGGAGGCGTCGAGGCCGAACCCGGCGAGGCACGCGATCATGGCTTCCTCGAGATCGCGCAGATACCGGTGAAGATCGCGCCCGCCCGGCAGCCCGGTCAAGTCGACTATGGGATACCCGACGATCTGCCCGGGACCGTGGTAGGTCACGTCTCCCCCCCGCTCGACGGGGACCACCTCGATTCCGGCCCGTGCGAGATCGGCGGCGCCGGCGCGGAGGTTTTCGTCGCGGCCCGCGCGCCCGGCGGTAAGGACCGGCTCGTGCTCGACGACGTAGAGGACGTCGGGGGCCTCGCCCCGCGCGCGCATCTCGACCGCGCGGCGCTGGAACGCGAGGGCCTCGCGGTAGGGGACGCGGCCCAGGTCATAGACGGGTATCGCGGGGGACATCAGATCGAGTCTAAGAGCCAGCTCTCCG
>JAEHDN010000158.1 GCA_016880395.1 Candidatus Eiseniibacteriota bacterium | reverse complement strand
CGGATCGAATGGCACGACTCGGGGCCCGGGGCATGCTGCTCCTCCTTCGGGGGTGGGACGAATTGAAGGGGAACGAATGCTAGGGGAGAGCGGAAGACTAGCACGACCGGCCCATGGGCTCAAGCATGAAGCGATCAGGCGCCGGGCGGAAGACCGAGGCGTCGGAGGAGCGCAGCATAGCGCCGGTCCGAGCGGAGATTGTCCCAGTTCGGCTCGACCTTGAGCCGGAGGAGGTAGGGGTCTTTCTCCGCACACGCGCGACCGAGCCACGCGAAGGCGGAATCCCGCTGGTCCAGCCGCGCGTAACACCCCGCGATCTTGATGGGCGGCACGTACGTCTTCCGGGCGAGGGCGAGTCGCTGCTTCAGCAATTGGCCGTAGAAGCCGCGCATACCGGATTTCAGGAATGCCTCGCGCTGCGGCCCGTACCAGGCCTCCGCCTCGGCGGAAGATTTGGTTCCCAGGAGCGAGTCCGTCACCTGGGACTCGCGGATCGATTCGATGAACTTTCCAGGGTAGACGTACACGCTGGCGAGTGTTTCGTGTGCGCGGGAAAAGCCAGGATCCATCGCGATCGTCGCGAGAAGTGTCTTGATGGCGAGATCGTACTGCCCCGCTCTCGCATAGATGCTTCCGGTCTCGGTCGAGATGATCATGGAGAGAGGGTCGAGCTCCCCGGCCGTACGGATTTCCGCGATTGCCTCACGATGTCGGCCCAGGCAGGACAGGAAATCCGCGTACCAGTGGTGCGCCGAGGCGTAGCTCGGATTGATCGCGAGCGCTCTCTTGAATTCGGCCTCGGCGGCGGCCTGATTCCAGTCGAGCTCGGACAGAACGCCGGCCAGCGCGGCGTGCGGCTCCGCGAGCGTGCTGTCTATCTCCAGTGCCTTCCGGGCCGCCGCACGGCACTGGTGCAGATATTCGGTCGAATGCTCGCGATCGTAGGCTGGCAGGATGGCGTAGCAATTCGCGAGCCCCGCGTAGGGCAAGGCATGGCTTGGATCGATCGCCAGTGCCTGCCCGAAGTACTTCAAGGCGCGGTGGATCGAAGGGACCGAGCGCTGGTTCCACTCGTAGAGCCCTCGAAGGTATGCCGTGTGTGCTTCGGGGTCGACGGGACGCGCCTGGTCGAGGCGCGTGGCCTGCGCCGGGCTGAGCGTTGTCTGGATCTCCTGAGCGATCGCGCGCGCGACGTCGTTCTGGAGCGAGAGGACGTCCCGCATGTCCCGCTCGTAGGTGCGGGCCCAGAGATGGGCGTCCGTGGCGGCACGGATCAGCTGGGCCGTGATCCGGACCCGATCGCCGGAGCGCGCGACCGAGCCCTCCAGGACCGCGTCGGCGTGCAGCGCCCGGGCGATCCGGGGCAGCGTCTCGCGCTTGTTCTTGAAGCTCATGACGGACGTGCGGGAGATGACCTTGAACGAGCCGATCTGGGCGAGGGTCGTGATCAGCTCGTCGGTCATTCCATCCGCGAAGAACTCTTCGACGCCTCCGGACGAGAGGTCGGTCAAGGGGAGCACGGCCAGGGAACGGATCGGCGCCGCTCCCGCGTTCCGCTGCAAGAGATCTCGGACCAGAAGCGCCGAGATCGCGGCCACGGCCAAGATCGTGACCGCCACTCCCACCAGAACGCGCGCGGGCAGGCGGCCCTTGAGCTTCGGGGGGGCCGCGTTCGTCCCCGTCTCCAGTCCCTTCAGATCGGACGCGAGGTCGCTCGCGGAGGAAGGACGATCCCCCCGATTCTTTTCGAGGCACCGGAGCAGGATGCGTTCCATCCCGAGCGACAGATCGGGGCGAACACGACGAGGCGGGACCGGCGGATCCTGAAGGATCTTCGCGATCAACGGGCCGCTCCTCGTGTCGTGCCACGGCCTCGTGCCGGTCGCGAGCTCGTACAGGAGCAGCCCCACTCCCCACAGATCGGATCGAACGTCCGCCGCTTCACCGCGGAGCTGCTCGGGAGCCATGTACTGAAGGGTTCCCGCGACGCCTTCATCCTCCGCCGCACTGGCGGTCATGGATTGCGGCGACGCCATCTCGGGTCGGACGAGCCGAGCCAGACCGAAGTCCAGGATCTTCACCCGTCCATCGGGCGTGAGGCGCACGTTGCTCGGCTTGAGGTCCCGGTGCACGATCCCCTGCGCGTGGGCGGCCGCGAGTCCGGCGAGCAGCTCGCCTCCGAGGCGCGAGACCTCCGCCTCCGGGAGCGGCCCCTCCGCGACGATCTCGTTCAGCGCTCGCCCTCCGACATGCTCCATGACGAGGAAATCCATGCCGTCCGAGGTGTCGAAGTCGTGAATGGTGGCGATGTGGGGATGGTTGAGCCGGGAGAGTGCGAGCGCCTCGTGGCGGAAGCGGCGGCGCGACGCGTCGTCCGCGAGGGAGCCCGCAGGGAGGATCTTGAGAGCGACGTCCCGATGGAGCCGCTCATCGCGGCAGAGGTAGACCACGCCCATACCGCCCGCCGCGATCCGCTCGAGGACGCGGTAGCGGGAGAGTGTCTTGCCGATCAGAGGATCGGTGTCCGGGTCGGGCATCGGGTTGGCCTTGGCGATACCAGGAAAGCGCACCGTGCCGGGGAGGAGTGGCGTGCACGGCGGCGCACGTGAGAAAAACGCTGGTGGGACTCTAGACCGATGTGGCGATGGAGGGCAAGGCCGGAGCGGACATGAGGCGTCGGCTCTGGCCCCGCGTGCGGGTTTCTGCTACACATGGGCGGTTCCCGCAAGCGAAAGGAGCCGCCCGATGATTGCCCCCCGAATGTCCGGCGTCCTCGGCCTGCCGGTCCATACGTTGCTCGAGTGTCTTGCCTACGCGGCGGGATTCCGCCTCTTCCTTGCCCTTCGGCGGAGGTGGGGCGATCCCCTGACTCCGTTCGACCGTATGGCAGTCGTGGCCGCGGCCATCGTGGGCGCCGGGATCGGCTCGAAGCTCCTGGTGTGGACACAGCATCCGGACATGCTCCGCGGCGTCGACGCGAGCGTCCTCCTCACGGGGAAGTCGGTGGCAGGCGCGCTCCTGGGGGGCCTGGTGTTCGTGGAGCTCGTGAAGCGCTGGCTCGGCATCCGCCGATCCACGGGCGATCTCTACGTTCTGCCCCTCTGCCTCGGGATCGCGATCGGACGCGTGGGCTGCCTTCTCAGCGGACTCGACGATGGCACGTACGGCACGCCCACGTCGCTCCCCTGGGGGATCGACTACGGGGACGGTGTTCGTCGCCACCCGGCCCAGCTCTACGAGATCGCCATCCTCGTTCCGATCGCGATCTGGGCCGCGCGCCAGCTCCGCCGCGGTGTTTCGGATGGGTCGGTCTTCCGCGGGTTCCTGCTCGTGTACCTCGGGTTCCGCGTCGCGCTCGATTTCGTGAAGCCCGAGCCCCGCGTCTACCTTGGCCTCACGGGAACCCAGGTGGTTGGCCTCGTCG
>JAEHDN010000157.1 GCA_016880395.1 Candidatus Eiseniibacteriota bacterium | reverse complement strand
GCTACGTCGAGGTCCGGACCACGGACGAGACGACGAAGAGCGGCGCGGCGCCCGAGGAGGCGCTCCCGCTCCTCGCGAGGATGCGCGAGCTCGCTCCGCTCCGGTGCGCCGGCCTGATGACGATCGGACCGCTCCACGGCGGCCCCGAGGGGGCCAGGGGGTCCTTCCGGACCCTGGGGCGGCTCCGCGAGGAGGCGGTGCGCTCCGGCGTGCTCGACGGCACGGCGGGGCTCTCGATGGGGATGTCGGACGACTTCGAGGTCGCCATCGAGGAGGGCGCAACGGTCGTGCGTGTCGGCTCGGCGCTGTTCGGGCCGCGCCCGTGAGGTTCTCGATCCACGTCACGCCGCGGAGCAGAGTCGAGGGAATCGAGGCGGACGCGGCGACGGGCTTGATCCGGGTCCGGGTGACCGCCGCGCCCGAATCGGGCAAGGCCAACGACGCGGTGGTCGCGATCCTCAGGCGACGGCTCGGCATGACCGCGGGAGCGCTCCGGATCGTCGGCGGCGGGACCTCTCGCCGCAAGTGGGTCGAAGCGGACGGCATCGAGGAGGCTGAGCTATGGCGGAGACTCGAGGCGGAGTCGTGACGGCGGCGGGACCGGATGCGAGTGGCTCGAATCTCCTCCGCGACATCGAGGAGGCGCGCGCCTTCGTCGCGGCGCGCGCGGCGCTCCGGCCCGATGTCGGGATCGTGCTCGGGACGGGGCTCGGACAGTTCGCGTCCGCCATGCGAGATCCTGTATCCATCCCCTACGCGGAGATCCCCCACTTCCCGCATCCCCGTGTCGAGAGCCACGCGGGCGAGTTGATCCTCGGCACGCTCGGCGGCCGGCCCACAGCGGTCCTGAGCGGCCGCGCTCACTATTACGAAGGCTACTCGATGAAGCAGGTCACGTTCCCGGTGCGCGTGCTCCGCGCGCTCGGCGTCGACACGCTCGTCGTCACGAATGCCGCCGGCGGCATGAACCCGCTCTACGAGGCGGGAGACATCACGGCCGTCGTGGACCACATCAATCTGATGGGGGACAACCCGCTCATCGGGCCCAACGAGGACTCGCTCGGCCCCCGCTTCCCCGACATGTCGGAAACGTACGATCGGGAGCTCCTGCGCACGGCGCGCGAGGTCGCGCTCGCCGAGAGGATCCCACTCAAGGAGGGGGTCCTCGTCGCCGTGGCCGGCCCCAACCTCGAGACGGCCGCGGAGTACCGGTTCCTCCGCTGGGCGGGGGCCGATCTCGTGAGCATGTCGCTCGTGCCCGAGGCGATCGTCGCCGCCCACGCCGGCATGCGACTTCTCGCGTTCGCGGTCGTGACCGACCTCTGCTTGCCCGACGCGCTCGAGTCGGTGGACGTGGCGCGCATCCTCGCCAACGCCGCGAAAGCCGAGCCCGTCCTGACGCGCCTCGTCACCAGTGTCCTCACCAAGCTCCCGGCTCGGACCCGGCACGCATGAGCGTGAAGGCCGAGCGGTTCATTCCCTTCGAGTCCACGCTCGACTCGCCCGCCTCGGAGCGGAAG
>JAEHDN010000156.1 GCA_016880395.1 Candidatus Eiseniibacteriota bacterium | reverse complement strand
TGGGTGGACGGTCGCTCCGCGCCCGGCGTCACGGATATCTTCGCGCAACACGTACTCGGCGCCGGCATCCTGGACACGCGGAGTCCGATCGACGGGATTCCCGTGGCCGTCATCCGCGGCGACCAGGACTTTCCGAAGGCCGTGGCCGACGGGATCGGCGGCACCATCATCACCTGGGAGGACACCCGCGACAGCACCGTCACCGGATTCGACGTCTACGCCCAGCATGTCACGAACCAAGGCGTCGTCGACTCAGGGTGGCCCGTGAACGGCCGCGGTGTGTGCACGGTCGCCGGTGCCCAGGGTCGTCCGGGAATCACGTCCGACGGGACGCGTGGGGCCCTGATCGCTTGGGCGGACTCCCGCGTCGTGGGTACGAGCCACATCTTCGCGCATCACGTGCTCGCGACCGGAGCGCTCGACCCCGCGTGGCCCGCCGGCGGGCGGGGCATCGCCGGGACGAACGTCCTCGAAACCCGCCCGATCGCGGTTGCGGACGGGACGGGCGGCGCGATCGTGTGCTGGCAAGGCTTCACCGAGGACCTGAACGTCTTCGCACTGCGCGTGAAGTCAACGGGTGTGGTGGACCCCGCGTGGCCCGTCGGGGGGAAGGCGCTGAGCACCTCCAAGCTGACTCAGGACTTCGCCGAGATCGTCCCGGACGGGGCCGGCGGAGCCGTCATCGCCTGGCAGGGCGGCATCCAGATCCTGACTCGGCACGTCTTCGCATCGGGTGCGTTCGATCCCGCGGATCCCGACACCGGCCGCGTCCTGGCCGATCTTCCCAGCCTGCGGGGCGATCCTGCGATCGTCGGGACCGGTGGGGCCGGAGCGATCGTGGCCTGGACCGATACGCGGAAGGACACCGACACGGACATCTTCGCCATGCAGGTCCTGGAGGTCGTGGCCACCTCCGTGGATGGCACGCACGACGGAGCGTTCGTGCTGGAGCGTCCGGGGCCCAATCCGGCACGGGCTTCCGTCGCCCTGCGCTTTGCCACCTCACGCAGTGCGGCGGTCCGATTGAGCATCTTCGACCCGCAGGGACGCCTGGTGCGGGTTCTCGAGTCGGGCGTGCGGTCGCCGGGACGATACGCGACGAGCTGGGACTTGCGTGACCAGCAAGGGCGCCAGGTGGGCGCGGGTCTGTACTTCGCGAAGCTCGAAGCGGCAGGCCACTCGTTCGTCCAGAAGGTCGTCACCCTTCGTTAGCCGGGAAGGGGGAAGAGCCATGATCGCGTGCATGGAGGCAGTCCTCTTGACCGCTCCTGGGTCGGTGGACCATTTCGAACGGGCCATGTTGCCGCTCCCGGTTCCCGGGCCCGACGAAGTCCGGATCCGGATCCGCGCCGCCGGATTCAATCCCATGGACTGGCAGAAGCGAAAGACCATCGATTCGAGCCGACTCCCGGTGATCCTGGGCGGGGAAGTCGCGGGCGTGATCGATGCCGTCGGGCCTCGCGTGCTGAGGTTCGCGGTCGACGACCCTGTCTTCGCTTACCTCGTGCGAAAGCCGGGCGGCTATGCGGAGTACGTCTGCGTCCGAGCCGTCTTCGTCGCGAGGAAGCCGGGGCCACTCTCGTTCGAGCAGGCCGCCGCGCTGCCCGTGGCGGGGCTCACCGCCTATGAATCCGTCATCCGGGCCGGCGTGCGTCCCGGCGACCCCGTGCTCGTCACCGGAGCCTCCGGCGGGGTCGGATCCATCGCGGTCCAGATCGCGCGGCTCCGGGGCGCGTCACGCATCGTGGCTACAGCCGGTAGCGACCGGAGCGCGAGATACCTGACGACACGCCTCGGCATCCCCGCGTCCCAGGTCGTTCGGTACGGCGGTCGGTCGCGGGCCGACCTGGCGGCCGCCGCCATTCAGTGCAACGAGGGCCGCTTCTTCAGGGTCGCCTTCGACTTCGTTGGAGGCGCGATGACGAGCCTGTGCGCCGACACCGTGGGCGTCGACGGGCAGGTCGTCGCGATCGCGACAGGCCCGCACGACGCGACTCACGGCGAGGCCGAGAACGACGAGGACCACCTCTTCGACAAGTCGGCCACGGTTCATTTCGTACTTCTCTCCGCCAGGGCCGCGCTCGGCCGACCGGCGGAATGGGGGTGGTACGCCCAGAGACTCGACGAGCTCGCGCGATGGACGGAGGCCGGCGTGCTACGGCCGCCGGAGATCAGGAACGTCGGGCGGCTGTCCGTCGCCGCGGTGCGCACGGCCCATCAGATCCTCGAGGAAGGGCACGTCCAGGGCAAGCTCGTGATGACGGTTGGCGGAGAGCCATGAGGGCCGCCGCCGTACGGGGTTGTGTCTTCGGATTTCTTCCTAGTGGCAGGGCCCCGGTCGCCGGTTAAAATGCCGCATGCGAAAGCCCCCTTCGACCGTGGTCGCGCTCGCGTTCGCGGTCGTCGCGTACGGCTCCGCCGTCCTCCTGGCAAGCCTCAGTCCCGGACCCGCCACCTGGGGCCTCGATCTTCCGGGCTACCTGTCGAATCCTTCGCGGTGGGTCGTGATCCTCCTCGGAGCGGTGGGCGCGGCGCTCCTGGCGGTGGGAATGGCCGCCCCAGGGAAGGGCTCCACGAATAGCCCTGGAGGAAGAGCGCCTCTCCTCAACCGGATCCCAGCGCTCGGGTGGCTCCTTCTCGTCTACCTCGCGCTTGGACTCTGGCTCCTCCGAGCGAGAAGCCACCTGCTCGGGGACCAGCAGCTCTGGATGGATTGTTTTCGCGCTCACCAGCACCGCCTCTTCAGCGAGCCGCTCGCAGCC
>JAEHDN010000155.1 GCA_016880395.1 Candidatus Eiseniibacteriota bacterium | reverse complement strand
CGATGCGCGAGGAGCGACGTCGCACCCAGCTGTCCTGACGCTTCGCGCGGACGCCCGACACGACGTCGGCGTCGCGGAGCCGGTCGAGGAGTCGGGGGATGTCGGCGGGATCGTTCTGCCCGTCCGCGTCGAGCGTGACCACGACCTCGCCGCTCGCGACCTTGAGCCCGGCCACGAGCGCCGCGCTCTGGCCGGACTGTCGCGCGAGGTGCACGCCCACGATACCGTGGCGGTGGAGGGATGCGTCGCGGATCCACTCGCCGCTTCCGTCCTTGCTTCCGTCATCGACGAGGATGACCTCGTAGGGAAGGCCGGTCGCGACCAGCGCGCGTTCCAGCTCGTCGACCACGTCGGGAAGGCTGTCGCGCTCCTCGAAGACGGGCAGCACGGCGGAAAGAACCACCGTCTTCGACGCGGCTGCCACGAGTACGTCCTCGGGCGACCGGTCGATCAGGAGGCTGCGTTCAGGCGGTGGTTCCATGTGGGTCCGACAGGACTTGGTCCCCGTTCAGCCCAAGTCTACCCAAACGCTCTTCGTTTGGGTGTAAAAGTCGAGCCCCGCCATGCCGGTCTCGCGGCCGAAGCCGGACGCCTTGGTGCCTCCGTACGGTGAAGCGGCGTCGTAGAGGTTGTAGGTGTTGATCCAGACCGTGCCCGCCTGCAGTGCGCGCGCGGCACGATGCGCTTTCTTGACGTCGCTCGTCCAGATGGCCGCGGCCAGTCCGTACATCGACTCGTTCGCTCGCGCGATGGCGTCGTCGAAGCTCTCGACTTCGATCACGGAGAGCACGGGTCCGAAGATCTCCTCGCGCGCGATCGTCATGTCGTTCCGGACGCCGTCGAAGATCGTGGGCTTCCAGAAGTAGCCTCGGCCGTCGCCGACCTTGGCGCGCTCGCCGCCGAGCACGAGCCGGGCGCCCTCCTTCTTGCCGGCGGCGACGTAGCGCTCGATGCGCTCCACCTGCGCCTGCGAGATCTGGGGCCCGAGGCGGGTCTTGGGATCGAGCGTGTCCCCCTGGACCAGCTTCGCCGCGCGCTCGATCACCTTCTCGAGGAGCGGCTCGCGAGCGCCCTTTGCGACGAGGAGCCGCGAGCCCGCGGTGCAGACCTCGCCCTTGTTGTAGAAGATCGCCATCATTGCTGCGCGCGATGCGGCCTCGAGATCGGCGTCGTCGAGCACGATGTTCGCCGACTTGCCGCCCAGCTCGAGGGACACCTTCTTCAGCGTGCGCGCGCCGTTCTGCATGATGAGCTGGCCGGTCGAGGTCTCGCCCGTGAAGGCGATCCCCGCCACGCCGGGATGCGCCACGAGCGCGGCGCCGGCCGTGGGACCGAAGCCGGGGACGACGTTGATCACGCCGGGCGGCAGCCCCGCCTCGAGCGCCAGCTCGCCCAGGCGGAGTGCGGTGAGCGGCGACTCCTCGGCCGGCTTCAGCACGACCGTGTTGCCCGCCGCGAGAGCGGGGGCCACCTTGCGCGAAGCGATGAGGAGCGGGAAGTTCCACGGCACGATGAGGCCCACGACCCCGATCGGCTCGCGGAGCGTGTAGTTGAAGTAGGGCCCGCTCACCGGGATCGTACTTCCCTCGAGCTTCGTCGCGGCGCCCGCGTAGTAGTGGAACACATCCGCCGTGAGCGGCACGTCGATGCGCGTGGTCTCCGCGATCGGCTTCCCCGCGTCGAGCGACTCGAGCCGCGCGATCTCGTCCACGTGCTTGAGGATGAGATCCCCGAGTCGCCAGAGCGCCTTGCCGCGCTCCGCGGCCGACATCTTGCCCCATGGCCCCTCGAAGGCCTGACGCGCGGCCTGGACCGCGAGATCGACGTCGGGCGCGTCCCCCTCGGCGATCTCCGCGAGCGGCTCGGTGGTGGCGGGATTGATCGTGGGGAAGCGCTTCCCCGAGACGGCCTCGCGCCATTCCGCGCCGATCAGCATGCGGCCGCCCGACGCGAGGAGCGGGGCGGACAGGGTGTCGCTGGGATTCACGGGCGGCCTCCGGGGATCAGCCTGCGTAGTCGTAGACGCCGCGGCCGACCTTCCGGCCCAGGCGTCCTGCCTTGACGTACTGAACGAGGAGCGGCGAGGGGCGGTACTTCTCGCCGAGGGTTCGATGCAAGTATTCCAGGATGCTGAGCCGTGTGTCCAGCCCGACCAGATCCACCATCTCGAAGGGCCCCATCGGATGATTGAGCCCGAGCTTCAGCGCCTTGTCGATGTCCCGCGCCGACGCGACCCCGGCTTCGAGCATCGTGAACGCCTCGTTCCCGATCAGCGCGTTGATGCGCGACGTGACGAAGCCGGGCGACTCGCGCACGACGACCGTCTCCTTGCCCATCGCGCGCGCGACCTCCTCGGTGACGGCGAGCGTCTCGTCGGAGGTCTCGAGCCCGCGGATCAGCTCGACGAGCCGCATGCGGTGGACCGGATTGAAGAAGTGCATGCCCACGAACCGGGGCGCGCGGTCGGACGTGGCGGCCAGCTCGGTGATGCTGAGCCCCGAGGTGTTGGTCGCGAGGATCGCGCTCGGAGCGAGGTGGGGCGCGAGCTTGGCGTAGAGGTCGGCCTTGAGCGGCACCGACTCGGGCACGGCCTCGATGACGAGATCGGAGCCCTTGGCGGCGTCGGCCGCGGTGGCCCATGCGATGCGACCGGCCTGCTCGGCGGCCGCCGCGTCCAGCTCACCCTTCTCCTTGCCGCGCGCGACGATCTTCTCGACCTCGGCCTTCGCCGAGTCGATCGCCTTGGCGCTCGGCTCGATGACCCGCGTCTCGAACCCGGCGCGGGCCGCCGCGAACGCGATTCCGCGCCCCATGATCCCGGCGCCCACGACCGTGATGCAGCGAACCGCTGCGGCCATGCCTTTCCTCCTGAAGTCTCTGGTCCCACCGGCAAGCGCCGGTCAAGCGCGTAGGGTATCATGCCGGACATGGTCCGTTCCGCGCTCTGCCTCGCCCTCGCCGTCGTGATGCTGGCGGGCTATGTCCCCCTTCCGGCACGCGGTGGCGCCATGGGCATCTCGAAACCCGCAAGCTGCTGTGCGATCAAGGCATGCTGTCGGGCAGCTCGAGGGGCCGCGCACGTCTGCGTGGCCACCGGCGCCGCCTGTGAGAGCCCGACCGGGATGGCAGGCAGGGGTGGGGCGCCAAGGAGCGCCGCGGCGCCATGGCTCCTGGCCGGCGGATGCGGGACCCAGACGCCGCTCGTCACGCCCGTGAACCTGGATCCGACCCTCGCTCCGCACGAGATCTCTCTGGGGGCTATCATCACAGCTCGGGTGCCGGTCCGCGGTACCGATGACCTGACTTTCCTCGGACACACGCCCGACCCGCAGGTTCCTCCTCCGCGCGCGTAGAGCCTCGCACCAAGAGCTCGACCATCGCGCGGTCCCCCCGCGCGCGTTCACGCGCCTTCATCGGGAAGGGAACCCCATGCGCCGCCTTGCTGTCGTGCCCCTGCTTGTCAGCGTTCTTCTGATGCCCGCCGTGCTCCAAGCGAGCTGCGGCTCCGAGAGCTGTCCGGTGGATCACCTGAGCCGCTGGAGCGACTCGCCGTTCAGCTTCGAGCTGACCTACCAGTACATCGACCAGGATCAACCCAGGACCGGAACCGAGGATGCCTCCGTGGGCCAGATCCCGAGGGAGCACGATGAGGTTCGCACCCTCAATCGAATGACGACCGCGCGCGCCGCGTATCGGTGGTCCGGCGCGTGGTCCTTGTCCGCGGCGCTTCCGTGGGTGGATCGCTACCACGAGCACATCCATAACAATGTCGGTGGACCCGAAGTCGAGCGCTTCAGCTACTCCGGTCTCGGAGACCTGGAGGTGGCCCTGCACCGCACGCTAGGATCGAGCGAGAGCCGCCATCGCGCGTTCCTGTCGGCGGGCATGAAGATGCCCACCGGTGACACTCACGTGCCGAACGAGGAAGGGGAGCAGCCCGAGCCGGCCGCGCGCCCGGGATCGGGAGCGTGGAGCGCCCTTGGGGGCGCGGGCATGGAGTGGCAGCTCGGGGGCAGTGCCGAGGAGAGCCACTCCATTCCGCTCCGGCTGAGCGTGACCGGTCGCTACAACGGGCATGGAACCGACGGCTACCGGATTGGACCCGAGCTGCAGGCGCATCTCGGGACGGAATATCCGATCGTTCGAAGCCTGGCCCTTCTGGCGCAGGCGAATCTCCGCGTCCGCGGCCAGGACGATGTGGCGGCGAGCGGCGTGAACGAGGCGGACACGGGAGGCACGGTAATGTATCTCTCGCCCGGCGTGCGCGCGACCGTGTCGCGCCGGG
>JAEHDN010000154.1 GCA_016880395.1 Candidatus Eiseniibacteriota bacterium | reverse complement strand
GTCCGCGCGGGGCTCGCGATCATCGGAACCATCGCCGCCGACGTGCTACGGGACGGTCGACTTGAACCCCCGCGGGCGACGCGGTAGTATCCCCGTACCTTGCGAACGAGCTCCCCGAACCCGAAGCGAAGCCTTCCCGTCGCGCTGCTGCTCTTCCTTGCTTTCGCCGCGGTCGCCTACACGCCGCCGCCGCTGTACCGCCGCAACACCAATCTCCAGCAGGCGTCGACGTGCAAGGAGTGCCACCTCGCGATCACCGAGCAGTGGGAGAGATCGCCGCACGCCAGGGCCGAACGCACGCAGAATCTCCTCTTCGGGCGGATGTACTTCCAGTCCCTCAAGGCCACCCGGGGAGCGACGATGCTGAACTGCGGCCCGTGTCACGAGACGACCTTGTTCGTGAACCAGGATTTCTTCTTCACCCGGGACATTTCCCACGAGGGCGTGACCTGCGTCTTCTGCCACATGGTCTCGGCACCCGGTCCTTCGACCGGCATCCCGCCGTACGAGCTCGACCTGGAGCACTACTACGGGTCGGTGCGAAATTCGATCCCGACCACTTCCCACCAGTCGGGGTACTCGACGTACTTGCGCACGTCGGAGTACTGCGGGGCCTGCCATTCGTATGCGAACCAGAACGGCGTGAAGATCAGCGAGACCTACGCCGAGTGGAAGCGCTCGAAGTACGCGAAGCAGGGAGTCACCTGCCAGAGCTGTCATATGCCCGGAGCGCCGGGTCGAATCTCCTACCTCGGGCCGGCGCGGCCGAAGGTGCCGGATCACAGCTTCAGCGCGGAGCTGGCCGAAAAGGCGCGGCCAGGCGCGGCGGCGACCGTGGCGCTCCGCGCCGTGCGCAACCGTGCCAACGATTCGCTCGTCGTCTCGGCGGTCGTGACCAACACGGGATGGGGGCATTCGCTGCCCACCGGCAACGACCAGAACATGGCCATCATCCGGCTGCGCGTCCTGACGGAGGCTGGGGCGATCGTCTGGGAAAGCGACCCATTCGCCGACTGGAACAACTCGGTCTTCGGAGTCACTCTCGCGGACGAGCTGGGGAGCTGGCCGGCCGAAACGTGGGCGGCGACCAGGGTTCTCCAGAACCGCCGCATCAAGGCGGGCGGCAGCGCGACGGCGCGCTATCGCGTCCCGGTCGGTGATCAAAAGGGGCCCTACCGCGTTGAGGCGCAGCTCCTCTTCCGGCGCGCGCGGCCCAACACGCTCGAAACCTACGGTCTCTCCGAGGAGACCTACGGCGCCGAGCGCGTGCTGGCCGAGGCGTCGATCCGCGTGCCGTAGCCATGTTCGCCGAGGACCTCCTCCGGGATCTCCGCCGCGAAGGCTTCACCCCCTCCTCGATCGCCTCCTACCTTCGGAGAATCTCGACCCGCATCGTCGCGACGCTCTCGGAGCGCGCGGATCTCGTCCGCTCGGTCGCCGGGACGTCGCTCGTCCTCTTCGCGATCCAGTTCGGCGCCGCGCTCCTCCTCTCCTGGGCCTTCGGCAGAAGAGTCGGCGTGACCTATCTGATCGCGTCGAGCGTGGTCCTCCTCCTCGCCTGCTTCTGGATCCTGACGCACGTCGGCCTCGCCGGATCGCCCGAGGTGCGCTCGCTCCGCCGCATCCCCCTTCCGGTCGGGCTCACGCTGGTCCGCCTCGCCGCCGTTCCCGCCATCGTCCTGCTCCTCCGCGAGGGGAAGTGGACTGTCGTGGTCTGGCTCTTCGCGGCGAGCGCGTTCACCGACGTCCTCGACGGGGTCGTGGCGCGGATGCTCCACATGGAGTCGGCGATCGGCGCCGTCCTCGACCCGGCGGTGGACGTCTTCTTCAACGGGACGATCTTCCTCGCGCTGACCGCGGTGGGGGCTCTGCCTTGGTGGGTCGCGTCGCTCATGCTCGCGCGCTATGGAATCCTCGTCGCGGGCACGTGCTACCTCTACCTCTTCCACGGGCCCGTGAAGATCCAGCCCACCGCGTTCGGCAAGCTGACTGGGCTCGTGACGAGTGTGCTGGTGGGACTCCTTCTCCTAGGGCTCGCCTACTGGAGCGACGCGATGCGCGCGCGCCTCAAGGAGGTCTTCGACGTCGGGCTCGGCGTGCTCGCCGGAGCCACCATCATCCAGGTGCTGTTCATCGGCCTCGCGAACAAGCGCGCGCTCGACCAGGAGCGCCTGCTCGAGGAGGCCGCTTTGGGTACGGGTCCGGGCGACCAGGGCACCTCCGGGAAGGTGGTGGGCGACGTGAGGTGGCCCCGCCGGTAGGAGCATCCGGCTGAATCCGCGCCGGCTGGATCGAAATCAGCCGCGCGGCCGATCGCGATCCCCTCCGCCCCCGCGTCGTGCAATTCGCAACACGGGCGACCAACCGCACCCAGGCGCCTCGAAGTCGCGATCCCCCCTGCGATTGGAAGAGGGCGTCCCGCACCGGTTTCCATCCGGCGCATCGCGCACACCCGCTGGCACTCCGTGGCATGTCTCTTGCGCTCCGCTTCTCCGCTAAGTCCCTGGGACGCAACGCACCCGCTACAAACCACGGAGCCACACCCTGCCTACGCCGAATGCGTGCGGCCGCGCCATGCGGACGCTCGCCTGCATGTTGGTCGCGTCCTGCTGCCTTCCACTCGGCGCCTTGGCCGGGCCGGGAAGCGGCACGGCGTCGATCGCTCCCTCCGCCCCGGTCCTCACGGGCTCCTCCGGAACATGGACGATCACCTACGTCGCCGCGGAGACGTTCGCGGCTCCGCAGGGAGGATGGGTCTACGTTCAGATCCCGTCCGGCTGGACGCTCCCGCAGCTCGGTCAGCCGGCGCAGCCCGGCTACGTCGGGATCACGACCGCGTCGTCGTCCGTGAACGAGGCCCTCGAGGCGGGGCGCACGATCCAGCTCAGGCTCGGCGGCACGCCCATGGCGGCGTTCCAGGCGGGCGACACGCTCCGCGTCGTCTACGGGCTCGGCGGCGGCGCAGCGGCGGCCCAGGTGCAGCCCACCGGCCCCGACTTCGTCCCCTTCTTCGTCTCCACCGACCCCACGGGATCGAGCCCCGCGCCGATCGCGGCATCGCCCACGCTCGCGGTGTACGGACCGCTCGACCACGTGCGCGTGGAGACCGCCGCGGGCGCCGAGATCGGCACGCTGGCCCTCGACGCGGACCAGGACACGACCGCGTTCTACCTCCGGGGCTACGACTCCGCCGACCACCCGCTCGGCCCGGTCTCCGGAACCTGGAGCGTGACCGGCGGGATCGGATCCATCCCGGCCGGGCCGTCCTCGAGCGCCATTCTCGCGCTGACCACGGTCGGCACGGGCCGCGTCGTCGGAGCCAGCGGCGCGCTCGCGGACTCGACCGGCGCGATCGCGGTGACCCACGGAGCGCCCGTTGCGCTCGAAGCTTCCTTCGCCTCCGGGTCCGCCGCCGGCTCGCCGTTCGCCGCGTCCCTCCGCGTGCGGGACGCCGATGGCAACACGATCACCACCGGCTCCGTTGCGGGCGCGACCGTTTCCATCCGCGCGTTCGCGGGCTCCTCGGGCCCCGCGACCGCCGACCCCGGCTTCGTCTCGAGCCAGGCCACACTCTCGGGTGGCGCCTGGAGCGGCACCCTGACGCCGCACCGCGCGGGCTCGTTCTGGCTCGACGCGCTCGAGGCGGGCAGCGGCCTCGGATCCTCGCCGCGCGCGCCGCTCGCCGTCTCGTCCGGTCCCGCGGATCACATCCGCCTCGCTCCAGACACGCTCGCGCTCGTGGCCGGCGCTCCCGACACGGTCACTGTCCGCGTCTTCGATGCGTTCGAGAATCTCGCGCCCGTGCCGTCCGCGGAGGCGCTCACGCTCTGGACCGACCGGACGGGGGGCCGGTTCTCCGCGCTCGGCGGGGGAACCATCTTCGAGATCACGGTACCCGCCGCGGGGGACTCGGCTCGCTGGGTCTTCACCGACGTTGCCTCCGGCGGAGCCGGACGCATTCGTGCGATCGACGCCAACGGCACGGGCCCGTCGCTCAGATCCGCCGAGGCCGCGGTGACCACGGTGCCGGGCGCGCCGTTCGGCAACGTGACGCTCGCGGCGATTCCGGCCGGGCTCGTGGCGAACGGCTCGGACTCGGCCGCGGTCAGCTCCAGCCCCGTGCGCGACGCCTACGGGAACGTGGTGGCCGCGGGCGAGTCGTTCACGGTCACCGGGACCGGCGTCACGCCGCTCGGCGATCAGGACGCGGGGACAGCCGGCGCGCAGTGGTGGACCGGCCCGTCCGGCGTGCTGCAGGGCGCCGCGCGAGTGGGTACGGTCGCGGGGACCGGCTCCATCGCGGTCGCGTCCGACTCCGGCTCGGCCACCGGCTCGGTCGCGCTCCCGCTCGCAGCGGGCCCGCCGGCCGGTGTCATCGCGCTCGTCGCCTCGCCCGATTCGGTCGCGGCCGACAGCGTGGCCGTGCGCACCGTCACGGCCACGGGTCTCGTCGATGCCTTCGGGAATGCCGTCCCGAACGGGGAGCTCTACACGGTGGCCACGACGCTCGGCTCGATCGTCGCCGCCGATCGCGACACGTCGCTCGCGGGTGTCCAGGTGAAGGCGTTGGGCGGATCGATCGCGTTCGGCCTCCTCGGCGGCGCGTCGCTCGGCACCGCGACCGTGACCGCGTCGTCCGTGCTCGGCTCCAGCTCGGGCTCGGTCGCGATCCGGGTCGTGCCCGGGGCGGTCAGCGCGTCCCGATCGGCTGTCGCCGCGGTCTCGCCGGCCGTGGTCGGGCCGACGGGGAGCACCGTGACCGTGACGCTCCGCGACGCGCGCGACCATCCGATCCCGCTCGTCCCCGCGTCCTCGGTGACGTTGAGCTGGGCGGGACCGCCGGGCGTGGCGATTGCGGCGATCGGTGGCGCGACCGATGCGAGCGGCGCGATCGGCTTCCGCGTCACCACGACGGCCGCGATGGCGGGCAGCGTGCACGCGGTCGCGCTCGGGGTGCCGCTCGACGCGGCTCCCTCCATCGTCTTCGTGGCTGGCCCTCCCGACACGCTCGTCGTGAGCGGTCCGGCCGGGCCGCTCACGGCGGGGTCGTCCCAGGCACTCGGCGTGCGCGCGCGCGATGCCTACGGGAACGACACCCCCGGAGCGGCTGATTTCGTGGTGCGTCCCGCGGTGCTCGCCGGAGGCGCCCTGGTCACCGATTCCGTCGTCGTGTCCGCGGGGCTCGGAAGCGTTCCCTTCACGCCGACCTCGGCCGCGCCGCTCGTGATCCGCATTGCCGACGACGCCGGCGACACGACCTCGTTCGGGCCCGTGACGGTCATATCCGGGAACGCGTACAGGCTTCTCGCCTCCGCTCCGGGCTCGGCCATGCTGGCGGCGGGAGACTCGATCGCGCTCCACGCGACGGTGCTCGACGCCTTCGGAAATCCGGTTCCGGGCACGACGGTGGATGCTTCCGTGGTCCTCGGCTCGGGGATGGTCGCCCCGTCCGCTGCCCCGACGAATGCGGGGGGCGTCGCCGACGTCACGCTCCACGCGGGCGGGACGCCGGGCTCCCTCCGGGTGAGGCTCGCGGCCTCGGCGAGCGCGGCGCCCGACTCGGTGCGCGCCGACACGGTCGCGGTCACCGTCGTTCCCGCGTCCACCGCTTCGCTCGACGTGATCGCCGACTCGCTCCAGTGGACGGCCGGCGTTCCGGTGCGCGTGCGCGTGCGTGCGCGCGACGCCTTCGGGAACCTGGTCACCGCCGACACGGCCGTGGTGGGGCTCGCGGCCTCGGGCTCGGTGCGGTGGACACCTCCCTCGGGACCGCTCTCGGGCGGAGAGTTCGTGTCGTTCGGCCGCGACACGCTGGCGGAGACGATCGCGCTGAGCGCGAGCCGCGTCGGTGGCGGAAACGGGAGCGGCGGCTCCGCCGTCGTGAACCCCGCGGCGGCCGCGACGCTGGCCCTCGTTTCGGGCAGCGCGCAGACCGCGGTCGTCGACCATGAGGTTCCGCTCGCGCTCCAGGCGCGCGCGCGAGACGCGTTCGGCAACGACGTTTCTGGCGCGTCCGTGGGATTCACCGTGACCCTGGGCGGCGGCTCGATCGATGCCGTGCGCGGCGGCTCCGTCGACTCGGTCGTGACGACCGGCGCGGCGGGCGTCGCGTCGTGCGAGGTCTTCCGGCTCGGCACGGTCGCTGGCGCGTCGAACCAGCAGGTCACCGCGCGGCTCACGGCCCTTCCCTCGACGCAGGTCGCGTTCACGGCGAGCGCGTCCGCCGACACCGCCGCGTCGATCGCGCTTTCGCCCCCGAGCCTCGCCCTCCAGGCGGGCGAGACCGCCGCCGTCCAGGCGACGGCGCGCGACATCTGGAACAACGCCACGCCGGGCGCGTCCGTCACGTTCTATCTCGGTGCGCCGGCCGAGGGCACGCTCGAGTCGACCGGGGAGACGGCCGGGGGCCCGGGATCCCAGGCCGGCGTGACCGACGCGTTGGGTACGATCCGCGCGCGGTATCGCGCGCCGAGTGCGGCCCCCGCGGCCGACTCGATCTTCGCCCGCGGCGTTTCGGTGGCGCCCGTCGGGATCCGCGCGACCGTCGGTCCCTCGACCGTGGCATCGCTCCAGGTCGTTCCCGACTCGACGAGCTGGGTCGCGGGGGATTCGGTGCGCGTGGTGGTCCGCGCGCTCGACGCTTTCGGCAACCCGGTCTCGAGCGACCTCGCCGTGGTCACCATGGCGTCGACCGGCACCGTGGTCTTCACCCCCGCGTCGGGCGCGATGGTGGGCGGCCAGTTCGTGACGCGCGGCCGCGCGACCCTGGCCCAGAGCGTCTCGATCACCGCGACCCGCGCCGGGGGCGGGAGCGGCGTCGCCGGTCCGATCACGGTCCGGCCGGCCGCTGCTTCCGGCGGGATCGCGGTGGCCGCGACCCGCGACACGCTCACGGCGGACGGTCGGAGCAACACCACCGTGACGCTCGGCCCGGTGTCGGATGCCTTCGGGAACGTCGTACCGGCGGGAACGCTGGTCGGCGTGACCATTGGAGCCGCGTCGCTCCTCGCGCCGGACGCGTCCGCGCTCGCCGGGCTCCAGGTCGCGACAGCCGCCGACGGCCGTGTGTCCATCATTCTCACCGCGCCCGCCTCGCCGGGGACCGACACGCTCCGCGCCGCTTCGGTCGTTGGGAGCGCGGCGGGCTCGCGCCGCTTCGTCTACGAGCCGCCCCCGACGCTCTCCTACGCCGCCGGCTCCCTCGCGCCCACGGTCGTCACGCCGGGAGGCGGCTGGACGCCCGCGCTCGTCGTGACGCACGCCGGATCGGGCACGGTCACGCTGGGGACGGGCACGACAATCTCCTTCGGATCGGGAGCGACCGCGGTGACGGCCGCGGCGGCCGCCCCCGTCGCGCTCGGTCCCGGCGCGTCCGATACGCTCCGGTTCGCGACGACCCCCGTCCCGCCGGCGCTCGTTCCAGGCACGTACGCGCCGGCGCTCCGGCTCGTCGGCACGGACGCGACCGGTGAGCCGGTCGACTTCTATCCGAGTCTCGCCGGCACCCAGGTTCACACGGCCGGGATCGACGTGGCGGCGGTCGGCGCGGTGCCCGCCTCGGTGCCGCTCGGCTACACCGACCTCGGGCTCGTCTTCGACGTGCACAACCCGACCGCGCTTCCCGGATCGCTCGACGGTGTTGCCGTCGCGTACTCCGCGGGCGCGTTCCTCACGGGTGCCACACAGCCGGCCCTTCCCACGACCCTGCCCGCGGGGGGCACCGTGCGGATCCGTATCTCGGCGCAGGTCCCCTCGAGCGGGCTCGCGGCGGGCACGCCGGTGACGGCCACCCTCACCGCGACGGCCGGCTTCGCCGGCAGCTCGGTGTCGGCCCCGAGCGCGTCGCCGGTCGCATTCACGGTGGAGTCGGCGGCCCAGGTCGCGTCCATGAGTGGAAGCCTCGCGCCGTCCCGCTTCCTCCGCGGCCGGACCACGGGACCGGCGGTCCAGGTGTGGAACACGGGGACGACCGGCGTGACGCTGGACCGCGCCCTCACACGCCTCGAGCTGAGCCATCCCGGAGGCGGTGCGCTCGCGACCGGTCTCGCCGTGGTCACCGCCGTTGCCGCGGGAGACACCGCGACTCTCGCCTTCGACTCGCTCACGGTCGCGTCGTCCGTCGCGCGCGGAATGTACGGCGCGCGCCTCGTTCTCGCGGGCACGGAATCGGGTCAGGCATTCGCCGACACGATCCCGCTCGCGCCCGACAGCGTGGCGGTGCTCGACCCGGCGCTCCTCGCCGCGGTCGCCGTCGCGCCCGACACGGTGAGCGCGGGACAGGACCGGCCGCTCACGCTCACCGTGACGAACGCGGGCGACGTGCCCTTCCAGGCCGGCCCGGCGACCACGCTCCTGCTGGGAGGCCCGGTCGGTACCACCCTGGCCCTCCAGAGCGCCGCGCCCATCGCGCCGGGCGGATCCGCGGCTCTCGTCTTCTCCGGCGGCCCCCTCGGATCGCCGCTCGCGCCGGGCACGGTCGCGCTGACGCTCGAGGCTCGCGGGCTCGAGGACGGCCGCGCGCGCGACGAGTCGGTTCCGGCGGGCACGCTGGTCGCGGCTCTTCCGGCGACGCTTCGCTACATCCCGGCCTCGACCGATCCGGACACCGTGCGCGCGGGGGAGACCCACGACGTCTCGCTCGCCCTCGCGAACGATGGCGGCTCGCCGATCGTGATCGATCCGGCCGCGTCGCGCCTCGTCGTGACCGACGGGGTCGAGATCGCCGTGGCCCTGGGCTCGGGGGCGCCGTTCACGCTCGCGCCCGGCACCTCCGCGGTCCTCGGCTTCCCCGGCACCGTCTTCCCGCTGGCGCTCGCAAGCCAGCCCTACCCGGTCGCGCTCATCGTCCGTGGCTCGGAGTGGGGGCTCGTCGACAGCACGGCGCTCACGTCCCCCGGTGGGGAGATGGTCGTCGCCGAGCCCGCCGCCGCGGTCCAGGTGCGCGGCATTCCCACGGCGGCGCCGGTGCAGGTCGCCCCCGGCGGGGCGAACATCCGCCTCCTCGGGCTCGAGCTGACGCCGCTCGTCGGCGCGGGCGGGGTCACCTCGTCCCACGTCACCACGCTCCGGATCCGCGTGCTCACGGACGGGAGCGAGGCCGCCTCGCCGTCGGGTGCGGTCTCGTCGCTCGCGGTGCGGGATGCCGCGGGGAACCTCCTCGCGCAGGTCGTGCCGGGAGCGGCGAACCCCGTCGTGCTGGCGCTCAATCCGCCGGTTCCTCTCGGCTCGGGCGCGGAGTCGCTCTTCGTCGAGATCGGAGTTCCCGAGGGAACTACGGCGAAGAGCGTCGCGCTGCGCGTGGCGATTCCGCCCGACGTCGTCGTGCTCGACGACCTGACCGGGACCACCGCGCCGATCCGCGGCGGCGGGGGCCTCGCGTTCCAGCCGATCGCGTCCTCGTCGCTCACGCTCTTCGCCGCGGCGCACGGCTATCCGAATCCCTTCCGCGCCGGGCGCGAGGCGGTGCGTCTCTCCTATCGCCTCGTCGAGGACTCGTCCGTGCGCGTGACCATCTACACCCTGCTCGGGGCGCGCGTGCGCGACCTCTCGATCGCAGCCGGCACGCCCGGCGGGAGGCGCGGGCTTAACGAGGTGCCGTGGGACGGGAGGAACGGGAGCGGAGATCTCGTCCTGCCGGGCGTGTACGTCGCGCGCATCGAGGGCGCCGGCGCGGCCGAGCAGATCAAGGTGGGGGTGCTCCGATGAGGCGCCGCCACCGGTTCCACCGGATTCGGCGGCGGTCGAGCGTCGAGACGCAGCGCCGCATGCGGCAGCTCCTGCGCGCGGCCGCGGCCGGGGCGCTCCTCCTCCTCGCCGCGACGCGCATGGTGCACGCCCAATCGGCGGGCACGTCGGACCTCTTGGCTGCTCCCGGGGCGTGGCCCACGACCGGCGCGGTGAGCACGAGCACCGCGCTCGCGCTCGATCCGTCGGCGGTCTACCTCAATCCCGCCGGGCTGTCCCAGCAGGACGAGCGGTCGCTCCTCGTTCACCACGGACTCCTCCAGTTCGACACGAGCTGGGATCTCGCCGCCGTCTCGTATCCGCTGCCCGGCCTCGGCGCCGTCGGGATCGGCCTCGCCCGCGTGGGGACGGCCGGCATCGACGCGTACGACGCGGGCAATCAGCCCCTCGGCTCGATCGGCTACACGGAGACTGTGATCGCCGCGAGCGTCGCCCGGCGCGTGGTCGGGCCGATCGCGGCGGGCCTGACGTTCAAGGTCCTGAGCCAGTCGCTCGGCGACGCTTCCGCGGCCGCGCCCGGACTCGATCTCGGAGCGCTCTACAAGCCGGCGATGCTCCGCGGCGGGCAGGTCGGATTCGCGATCCAGAACGCAATCGGGGGCTCGCTCGACCTGGGGGGTGCGGCTCCTTCGCTCGACCGATCGCTTCGCCTGGGGCTCGCGAGTCCCGAGTGGCGCTGGGGCGGGCGAAACGCCCTCCGCGGCATCCTCGATCTCGGCCGGCAGGGGAGCGAGCCCATGACCTCGCGCGCAGGCGTGGAGATGACGCGCGTCGGCTGGGGCTCGCTCCGGGCCGGCCTCAACGCGGGACACCCGGTGCTCGGCGTCGGCGTGACGTGGCGCCGCTACGGGCTCGACCTCGCGATCGCGCAGGGAGAGGTCGAGACCACGCACCAGATCGCGCTCCACGTCGCGTGGGGTGAGCCGGTGAGCCAGTACGAGGAGCGCCGGCGGGCCGAGTACCGGAAGGCGGCCGAGGACTCGCTTCTCGCGCGGAGCGCGGCGCGCCATGCGACCGATCGCTTGCGTGCCGAGGAGTCCGAGGCGAAGGGGGACTGGGAGACGGCGCTCGTCCTCTGGGAAGTGATTTCCCGCGAGCGTCCCGACGATCAGGCTCCGGCCCGCCGCGCAGACAAGGCGCGGGACGAGGTCCAGGCGAGGGCGCGGCGTGCCGTGGAGGAGGAGAGCGCGCGGCGCACCGCCGCGACGCTTGCGGCGATGACGCGGGATGCGCTCGGCCGCGGGGATCTCGAGGAAGCCGAGGGGCTCCGCCGCGGACTCGATCTCCACACGGGCGCGGGAACGGCCGGATCGGCGTACGCGGAGAGTCTGGTCGATCTCGCATCGGCACTCGACGTCGCACGCGCCCGGGAGGCCGCTCGGGCCGCGTCGCGCGCCGATTCGCTCCACCGCTCGGGCAAGGTCCTCGAATCAGCCGAGGCGGCCGCGCTCGCGCTCCGGCTCGACCCCGAGCAGGCCCAGGCTCGCGCGGTCTGGCGGTCGCTCGAAGGCTCCGTCGGCAAGAACGCGACCGATGCGGCGACCCTGTCGCGGAAGCTCGACGCGCTGACGGCGGTGCACATGGCATCGCAGGCCTTCAACGAGGGACGCTACGCGGATGCGCAGGTCGCCGTGCGGAAGGCGCTCGCGCTCGATCCCGGAAGCAAGGAGGCCAAGGCGTGGCGCGACCGGATCCAGCGCCGCATGGCCACGCCGCGCCCCGAGCTGGACGCGCGCATCAAGCAGCTCTACATCCGCGGGATGGAGTCGTTCTCGAACGGCGATTACAAGGAAGCGCTCCGGAGCTGGGAGCAGATCCTCGTCCTCGACCCGCTCAACGAGAGCGCCCGCCGGAACGTACTCGAGGCGCGCGAGCGGATGAAGGCGGAGGCGAGTCGATGAGCGGGGCCCGTAGGGCCGTGCGGGCCCGAGCCAGGGGACCGCGATGCTGAGCCTCGTTCCGCGCGCCATGCCGCCGCGGCGCTTCCACCTCCGCGTGGCCGCCGAGGAGCGGCACCTGGTCGAGATCCGCGACTTCGTGCAGGACGCCGGGGAGAAGCTCCAGATCCCCCAGAAGACGCTCGCGCACACGAAGCTCGCCGTGGACGAGGCGTGTACGAACGTGGTGCGCCACGGATACAAGGGGGATTCCGGCTTCATCGAGATCGTGATCACGGGCAACGGCCGCGACTTCTCGATCGCGATCCGCGACACGGGGAAGGGCTTCGACCTCCGGAACGTCAAGAGCCCGGATCTCAAGATGTACGTCGAGACGCGAAAGCGCGGCGGCCTCGGCGTCTTCCTGATGAACCAGCTCATGGACGAGGTCCGGTATCGAGCGGCGGGCGACGGCAACATCCTCACCATGACGAAGCGGCTCGGCCGATCGCACCGCAGGCGGAAGGGCAGGGGGAAGGGCCGCCGGAGTCTCCGGTTCCAGTACACGATCCAGGCCTTCGGTGGGATCACCCTCCTCGTGGCGGTCGCGTTCTCGGCGATCCACTGGCGTCAGACGCGCATCATCGAGCGCGAGGAGATGAGCCAGGCGCGGAGCACGGCCGGGAGCCTCGGGACTGCCGCGGTCGACGTTCTCGCCGCGCGCGAGCCGATGTCGGTCGAGCAGACGCTCCTCGGCCAGTCGATCCGCGCACTCCTCAAGGCTCATCCCGAGTTCGCCTCCGCCCGGGTGCTGGACGCGCGCGGACGGATCTGGGCGTCGGACAAGTTCGAGGAGCTCTTCACGGTCCGCACCCTGCCGAAGGAGGCGCACGCGGTCGCGACCGGCCCCGGCGGGCGGCCGGCCGCGCCGGCCCCGGTCTTGGAGCCCACGGACGGCGAGAAGCGCGTGATCTACCAGCCCATCCTCGATCCGGCGGACCGGGGGAGGACTCCCCACGCCCTCGGATGGGTCGAGATCGCCGTGCGCGAGTCGGCGATCGCGGAGCGGGTGGGCGGGGCGCGCTTCGAGCTCGCCACGATCGCGCTCTTCACGCTCCTTCTCGGCTGCGGGCTCTCCGCGCTCCTGATCACGATCTTCGTCCAGCCGATCCAGGCGCTCTCGGACAGCGTGCGCGCGATCGGCGAGGGGACGATGGTCGCGGACATCGGCACCTCGGGGAACGAGGAGATCGACGAGATCGCGCGCGCGTTCAACGAGGTCACCGCGAAGTTCCGCTCGGCACAGAGCCATCTCATGGAGCAGGAGCGGCTCCAGCAGGAGATGCAGGTCGCGCAGGAGATCCAGCAAATGCTCCTGCCACGGAAGGTGCCGGAGCTCGAGGGCTTCGAGCTGGGCTCCTTGTACCAGGCGGCGAAGGAGGTCGGCGGAGACTACTACGACTTCCTCACGGTCGACGAGCGCACGGTCGGCGTGGTGGTGGCGGACGTCTCCGGCAAGGGCGTACCGGGATCGCTCGTCATGACGATGATCCGGACCGCGCTCCGCATGGAGGCGCGCGGCAACCGCTCGGCCTCCGATGTGATGTCGAAAATGAACGCGTTCGTCACCGAGGACATGAAGAAGGGGATGTTCGTCACGATGTTCTACGTCGTGCTCGACTCGGTGAATCGCGTCGTGACCTACGCGAGCGCCGGGCACAATCCGATGATCCTCTACCGGGGCGAATCGGACGCGACCTACTTCCTGAAGCCGAAGGGCATCCCGGTCGGGATCAACGTTCCCGACGAGGAGCTGTTCAAGAAGACGATCAGCGTCGAGAAGCTCACGCTCCGCCAGGACGACATGCTGGTGATCTACACGGACGGGATCACCGAGGCGATGAACACGGAGCGGGAGCAGTTCGGCGAGGGGCGGCTCCTCGCCGCGATCAAGAAGCACGGGCACGGCACCGCGCAGGAGTTCGCCGACGCCCTGAACCGCGAGATCCGGGAGTTCACGGGGGGCGCGCCGCAGAACGACGACATCACCCTCGTGGCCATCAAGGAGAAGGTGCCGGTCGAGGAGCGTCTCGAGGCCAACCGCCGCGAGCTCTTCCGGCTGATCGACGTCGAGGGTGTTCCGGTGGCCGAGGCGTGCGACCGCCTCAAGATGGGCGCCTCGACCTACTACCG
>JAEHDN010000153.1 GCA_016880395.1 Candidatus Eiseniibacteriota bacterium | reverse complement strand
CTCTCGCTCGCCTTGTCCCTCCTCACGCTTGGCGCAGGTCCGAGCCACCTCTACGTCCCGCTCGATCAGGGGAACCGCTGGCACGTGGTCGGGGAGGGGCGGTTCGTCACGCTGGATCCCTCCGGTGCTCAGGTCGGAGGATTCACCGTGCGCGACGACTACTTGCGCACGATCGATGGAACGGAGGATCTCTCCGGCCGGACCTATACGCTCATGCGCCAAGACCTGACCGAGACGGTCGATGGTGGAGCGCCCGACGAGCTCACGCTCTGGGTCCGGTACCGGCAGGACCGTTCCGGACTCTACGAAGCGGACGTCGATCTGTTGACTCCCCCCGGGGGCGAGCCTCCCGCCGCAGATGCCACGCAGGCGGGGCGCGCTTCAGTCGGGGATTACATGGTGCGCCACGTGCCGGAGAACCGGCGTGCGGCCTATCGGGCTGTGTGGGATCGGCTCCAGACGCGCGTCGACGCGATTCACGCGGCGGCGCGGAGGCTCGGCACGCGCCCGGCACGAACGCTCGCCGAGAACGAGCTCACGCGACTCCGCTACCCGCTCCACCCGGGCCAGTCCTGGGAGATCCGCACGGACATACCGTTCTCGTCCGAGGTCGAGGCCGTCGAAAGCGTCACCCTGCCGGCGGGGCGATTCGCGTCGCAGCGCATCCGGATCGACAGCGGGCTGTTCGGCCCGAAGGATCGAGTGCACTTCTGGATGAGCCGCTCGGGGCAGCTGGCGCTCGAGTACCACGTGGAGGGGGACGTGACCGACGAGAACGGGAACGTTGTGGGCCATATGACAGGCGATTATCGTGAGGAACTATTGGACTTGAGCCTCGTCGCGCGCTGACGCGGCGATCCCCATCCAAGCCGGACAGGAGTCTCGATGTCGTCCACCGCTCGGTCGTGTTTCACCGTCGTCGTTCTGGCGCTCCTGGTCCAGCTGGCCCCCGCCGCCGCGCTCGCCCAGCAAGGGCCGGGCTGGGACTGGCCGGACAAGGCGAAGAACCTGAAGGTCCTCCCGAGCGACACGCCGAAGGAGAAACTGCGCGAGACGATGATGGTGTTCACCCGGTCGCTGGGCGTCCGATGCCCCTACTGCCATGTGGGCGAAGAGGGAAAGCCGCTCTCGAGCTTCGATTTTCCCTCGGACAAGAACCCGAAGAAGGTCATCGCGCGGGACATGATGCGGATGGCGGGGGACGTGCAGGGCGACCTGAAGAAGATGCACCTGCAGGGGACCCACCGGGTGGCCATGGGATGCCAGACCTGCCATCACGGGCGGCCGGTTCCGGCGACGCTCGTCGAGGAGCTGGGGTGGACGTACGAAACTTCGGGCATCGACAGCACGATGGCTGCCTATCAGAATCTACGGACGCGCTTCTATGGACGAAATGCCTATGACTTCGGGGACGGATCCCTGATGGAGCTGGGTATGAATCTCTCCGGGAAGGGAAAGAACGACGACGCGATCCGCATCATGAAGCTCAACGTGGAGACAAATCCGACGTCGTCCCGCGCCGAGGAAGGGCTCGCCGAAGCGTACGCTGCCGCCGGACAGAAGGATCAGGCCGTGCATGCCTTCCAGAAGGCACTCGAGCTCGATCCGAAGAACCGAAACGCCGAGCGCAGGATCCACGAGCTGGAGGGCAGCGCGAAATGATCGGAAGGGTCTCCATCGCGGGCCGGCTCATCGCGGCCGCGCTCCTCGCCTCGTGTCTCGCGGCTCCGGCAGCGGCCCACGCGGCGGTCCAGACCGATGACGGCGTCTGGTCGCTCCTCTCGTTCCCGCCGCCGGCCGCCCGCGCCCAGCACGCGGCGATCTACGATCCCGTTCGCAACCGCATGCTCGTCTTCGGCGGGCTCGCCGCGTCGCTCAAGAACGATATCTGGGAGCTGAGCCTGAACGGCACGATGACCTGGAAGCTCGTCGCGACGGGAGGGACGCCACCGAGTCCGCGGCGGGGCGCGAGCGCGATCTACGATCCGGTGCGCGACCGCATGCTGATCTATGGAGGCGCGGGGCCGGGCGCGCTCGGAGATCTGTGGGCGCTCTCGCTCTCCGGGAGCCCGATCTGGACCCAGCTCGCGCCGACGGGCGGTCCGCCGCCGTCGCGCTCCGGCCACAGCGCGGTCTACGATCCTGTGCGCGACCGCATGGTGGTGTTCGGCGGCCAGACCGGGCTCACCTTCCGCAACGACGCGTGGGCGCTCCAGCTCGCGGGGACACCCGCGTGGTCCTCGATCGTCGCAGCCGGCGGTCCGCCGGATCTCCGTTCGCGACACTCGGCCATCTACGATTCGGTGCGGGATCGGATGGTCGTCTTCGGTGGAACCGATGGCGCGAACCTGTGGGGCGATCTCTGGTCGCTCTCCTTCGCCGGGCCGACCTGGGCCGAGCTGACGCCGGCGGGGACGCCGCCTCCGCCGCGGGTCGGCCACAAGGCGATCTACGACTCGTTGCGTGACCGCATGGTGCTCTTCGGCGGCGACGACGGGAGCGAGCCCCCCGGCACGACGTGGGCGCTGCCCTTCGCCTCTCCGTCCTGGTCGGAGCTCGCGCCGTCGGGAAACACGCCGATGGGTCGCTACGATCACGTCGCGGTGCTCGACACGGCCGGGGATCGCATGCTCGTCTTCGGGGGTGTCGCAGAATTGCCGACCCAGGAGCTCCTCGCGCTCTCACTCCAGGGGAGCACGTCCTGGTCGGCTCTCGCTCCCGCCGGAGGACCGGCGCCGCCCCGCACGGGCCACGCGGCCGCGCACGATCCGGTTCGCGAGCGCATGATCGTGTTCGGCGGTCACGGGAACGGGGGAATCTTCCAGGACACGTGGGCGCTCAATCTGGGGACGCTGGTTTGGATCGATCTCGCTCCGTCGGGCACGAAGCCCGCCGCGCGTGAAGGGCACCTCATGGTCTATGACTCGACCCACGACCGCATGGTCGTTTTCGGCGGCCTCGACGCAGGCAACGACGTGCATAACGACGTCTGGACCTTGTCGCTCGGCGCCTCGCCTGCGTGGACCGAGCTCAACCCCATCGGTACGCCGCCACCGCCACGCTACGGCGCGGCCGGCGTCTACGACCCGGCCGGTGACCGCCTCGTGATCTTTGGCGGAGTCGGCGATGTCGTGCTCGGGGACGTGTGGGCGCTCTCGCTCTCCGGGACGCCCGCGTGGTCGGAGCTCTCTCCAGCGGGGACGCCTCCGGCGCCACGATTCCTGGCGGGATCGACGCGCAACCCCCTCACGAACCGGATGGTGATCTTCGGAGGCACGGACGGCTCCCTCTTCCACGACGCATGGACCCTCTCGCTCTCCGGCTCCCTGGCGTGGGCGCTCATTGCCGCGTCGGGGACTCCACCCTCGGCACGCTACGAGCCCGCTGTGATCTACGATCTGACACATGACCGTCTGGTCCTCTTCGGTGGATTCGACGGCACAGCGTTCTGTGGCGACACGTGGGCCCTTTCTCTGACCGGTGCGCCGGCCTGGACACCCCTCTTCCCGATGGGGATATCGCCGACGTCGCGCGACGGGCACACGGCGATCTACGACCCCATGGGCAAGCGCATGCTCGTCTATGGCGGCCTGGACGGCGTCTTCAAAGACGACACGTACGAGCTTCTTTTCGGCGACGTGACCGCCGTCGCCGAGGAGCCCGCGACGATCGCACCCGCCGCGATGACGCTCCATGCCGCCTACCCGAATCCCTTCCGCGCGCAGGCGACGATCGCCTTCGACGTCGGCAGGCCCCGTGAGGGGCGCGTGGCGGTCTTCGACGTGCACGGGCGCCTCGTGCGCGAGCTCAAGAACGGGCTCCTGCCGGTGGGATCGACATCGGTGCGGTGGGACGGCACGGACCAGCGCGGCGTCCTGGTGGCGTCGGGAACCTACTTCTACCGGATCGAGTCGGAGGGCGCGTCCGACACGCGCAAAGTGGTGCTGCTCCGCTAGGCGGGGGAGCCCGACGCGACCTCGCGGCCCGCGGGCAGAAGCGGCGCGAAGCGCCCCTGGAAGAAGCGGAGCTGCGGCGGCTCGTGCACGAACCGGAGCCCGCCAATCGCCTCGCGCCGGCGGAAGACCCGGATGATGCCGTCCGCGACCGCGCGCATGTGGTCGTTCGTGTAGACGCGCCGCGGAATCGTGAGCCGGACCAGCTCGAGCGCTGGCCGGTAGTTCTGTCCGGTCTGTGGATCGCGCCCCTTCGAGACGTTACCCCGCTCCATCACCCGTACGCCGGTCTCGAGGTAGATCTCCGCCGCAAGCCGCTGCGCCGGATACTCGTCCTGGTCGATGTGCGGCAGGAACCGCCGCGCGTCGATGAAGATGGCGTGCGTTCCCGGCGGGAGCACGGTCGGGACTCCGGCCTCGCTCAAGCGCTCGCCCAGGAAGGCGGCCTGCTCCACTCGCGTCCGGATGTACCGGTCGTCGAGCATCTCCTCGGCTCCGCGCGCCATCGCCGCAAGGTCGGCCGGCGCGAGCCCGCCGTCCGTCACGCCCCCCTCGTACACGCGGAGCAGATCCTCGGCCTTCTTCGCCAGAGCGGTGTCGTCCTTGAACCCGAGGAGTCCGCCGATGTTGACGAGGTAGTCCTTCTTGCCCGAGACCGTGCATCCGTCACCGTAGAGCATCATCTCCCGCAGGATGTCGCGCACGTGCGTGCGACGGTACCTGGCGTCCCGCTTCTGGATGAGGTAGGCGTTCTCGACGGCGCGGGTCGCGTCGAAGAAGACCGGGATGCCCGCGGCGCTGCAGTACGCGTAGACCTCCTTCATGTTGTCCATGCTCACCGGCTGCCCGCCCGCCATGTTCACCGAGTGCTCGAAGGAGACATAGGCGATCTGGTCGACGCCGTGCCGGTCCACCACGCCCCGCAGCTTGGCGAGATCGATGTTCCCCTTCCAGGGGTGGCGGTTCGCGGGGTCGTGCGCCTCGTCCACGATCACGTCGACGAACACGCCTCCGGCCAGCTCCTGATGGAGCTTCGTCGTGGTGAAGTACATGTTTCCGGGGACGAGCTGCCCCGGGCGGATGGCGATGCGGCTCAGGATGTGCTCCGCCGCGCGCCCTTGGTGGGTGGGGATGATGTGCTGGTAGCCGTAGATACGCTGCATCGTCGCCACGAAGCCGAGGTATGCGTCGGACGTGGCGGGCGTGGCCCGCGCGGCCTCGTAGGCGGCCCACTGGTCGGTGCTCATCGCCGACGTCCCGGAATCGGTCAGGAGGTCGATCGTCACGTCGGACGAGGGGAGCAGGAACGTGTTGTAGCCCGCCTCGCGGATCGCGCGCTCCCGGTGCTCGCGGGTCGTCTCGGCGATTCGCTCCATGGTGTGCACCACGAACGGATAGCAGTCGAAATCGTAGGGCTCGAGATCGGCGAACACCGAGCGGAAGCGGAGCTGATCGTTCCACGCGCCGCCGGTCTGGAGCTCGAGCGGGGCCACGCGGCTCCGGTGTGCGTAGAGGCGGACGATGGCCTCCGCGGCCTGGTTGAGCTGCCAGGCCGTCATCGCGAGCCGGGGGATCTGGACGGGCAGGTAGGGGCTCTGACCCGCGGCCCCGGGCACCACCGCGCGGGCGCCGCAGGTCTGGTAGAGGGCGCACGCGAGCGCGTGCGGCGCGTGCTCCCGCACGTGGGGCAGGAAGCGGACCGCGTCCAGGTAGGCTCCGTCGCACCCCCGCTCGAGCGGAACCCCGGCCGCGCGGAGGGTCTCGGTGAAGTGCTCGGTCACGCGCATCACCCACTGCACCTCGGACTCGTCGCACATCTCTTCGAGGCCGCGGGCGAGGACCTCCATCGTCCGGCCGGACATGCCGCCGTACGTGTGGAGCCCCTCGTAGACGACGACCGACTGGATGAACCGCTCGTGGTCGGCGGGGTGATCCGTCGTGAGGAGACCTCCCGTCGTGCACTTGGGATCCTGGGCGCCGTCCATCATCACGATGTGCGCGGTCTTCGCCATCTGCTTCACGAGATCGGCGATCGAGCGGTCGCCGAGCCCCGGCTCGTGCCGCTGGACGTACCAGGCGTTCTCGATGACGCGGGAGGCATCGAGCACGAGACGCGCGCCTCGACGGTCCGCGAGGGCGCGCACGGCGAGCAGATTCGCGAGGCTGAACGGATGCATGCCGTCGGCGAATGCCTGCATCTCCACGATCGGGCAGCCGTCGTCGATGAGAGCGCGGCGGAGCGCGTCCAGATCGGCGTCCCCCGTGAACACCGTATCCCGGTGCCCGCGTACGTCGATCGCCGCGATCTGGCGCGGCGCGAGCGCGTCGTGACGCCCCGCCGCGTTGGTCGCGACCGAGCCGCCGGCCGTGGCGAGGTGCGTGAGGAGGAGCTGGATCGATCCCAGGATGTTGTGGGTCGGGCAGACGTACGTGTGGCCGAGCACGCGGTTCACCGCGCGCGTCAGGTTCTCGAAGTTCCTGGCCCCGGCGTACGCCTCGTCCCCGAGGAGCTGGCCGGAGAGCTGCTCCTGGCTGAACGCGCTCGTGCCGTAGGAGGCCATGTCGAAGTTGATCTGCGAGGAGGTCAGATGAAAGGTGTTGAAATGCGCGTCCGCCAGGTGCCGCCGTCGCTCCTCGAGACTGGGAAAGGAGACGAGACGGACGGTCTTGATCTTGTGCGGCTCGTGGATCGGGACGGGGATCGGCATGACACCTCGCACGAGAAGGACCTCGCGGCGAGTCTAGCGGAAGCGGGGGATCCGGAACGTGGTACGGAGGGAGTAGCGCCCGGCCCCCCGGCCGCGCGGGCCGGGGGGCCGACGGGTCGATCGAACGGGGCTAGCGGGCCCCGGCCATCTGCTTCATCCACTCCTCCTGACCCCGCTTCATCTCCTCGGGGGTCATGTCCTTCACGTGTGTGGCGACGTTCCACTTGTAGCCGTAGGGATCGGAGAAACAGCCCATGCGGTCGCCCCAGAACATGTCCGCGACCGGCATGATCTCCTTGCAGCCGGCGGCGATCGCCTTGCGGAACGCGGCGTCCGCGTCGTCGACGTACAGGTAGAAGGTGACGGGGGAGCCGCCGAGGGTCTGGGCCGACTTGGAGCCCATGATCTCGTCGTTCATCATCACGTGCGCGTTTCCGATCTTGATCTCCGCGTGCATGATCTTGCCATCCGGCCCCGGCATGCGCATCAGCTCCTGCGCTCCGAGGGCCTTCTTGTAGAACTCGATCGCCTTGACGCTGTCCGTCTGGACGAGCGACGGTGTGACCGTGGTGTAGCCATCGGGAATCGCTTTCGTCTGGGCCATGGGAACCATACCTCCCTGAAAAGGGTGGAGTGTCGTGGCGCCGGGGACCGGGCCGGCGGTGCCGGCCCGGGTCGAGGACCACCATTTTACCCCAGTCCGCCCCGGGGCAACCCCCGATTTCGGTGCCGCCGTGTGGAGGGTCACCGCGGCCCCGCAGCCCGGCGCCCCGACGCGGCCACTTGAGGCTTGGCGGACCGGAGCGGGCGGCGCATCATCGAGGGGAGCCGCCGGGCTCCGAGGTGACAGATGGAACGAACCACACTGAGGCGGCAGATCTTCGCGCTCGCCGTCTACCTGGCGCCGACAGCCTTCGCCGCCCTCGCCGCGCCACAGTTCGCAAGCGCCGCCCCTCCGAGGTACTTCGTCGACTATGACGAGGCGGACGTGCAGGCGGAGCGCCCGGGATCGGAGGAGACCGATGGCGCGTTCAGTGTGTCGGTGCGGCGCGCCGCGTTCGACAGCCTGAGCGTTCGGCTCCTGGCCATCGCGGAGTCCACCTATCCCGACCGCGAGTCCCTGGTCGCAAACGCGCTCGAGCACCGGTGGGAGATGGGACCCGACACGTTCCGCGCGGTGGTTTGGTGGTCGAGGGGCGTCGGCCCGAACCGGATTCCGCACGCGGTGACGTGGCGAGCCGTCCGCTACTACGCCGATCTCTGCGAGCGATATCGCCTGCACGTCTACGCGAACACCGGGACGCGGGCGCCGCATTGGGCCGAGCTGGCCTACTGGGCCACGATCGACCGGAAGGAACGGTTCGCTCTCGACGATGCCGAGTTTCACGACGTCTTCGTCGCGAACCTGCACCTCTACTGGGGCGTCGACGACGGCGCCTTCGACATGAACACCGTTGCCCACCGCATCGTGGTGCTCTCTCCAGACGGAGAGGTGCTCCAAGTGACCGGAGACGCGCCGGCGGAGGAGAGCGTCATGATCTCGGGATGGCGAGAGGCGACCGAGCACAGCCGGAGGAGACGCTGAGGTGAGGCGACGGTCGGCGCTCCTCGAGCGAGCGTTCCCTGCCGCGTTCTTCGTGGCGGGCCTTGCCCTGCTCCTGGCCGCGTCTCCCGCGCGTGCCCAGGTCCCGCCCCTCACGACCGTCCGGGTCGCGCAGGGCCTGAGCTTCCCGCTCTACGTCACGGCGCCGCCCGGAGACACCTCGCGGATCTTCGTCGTCGAGCGACGGGGCAGCGACAATCGCGGCCGCATCAAGATCGTGAGGAACGGAGCCGTGCTCCCGACCCCCTTCCTCACGACCGACGCGCTCGCGAGCGACACGGAGCAGGGGCTCCTCGGCCTCGCGTTCGCTCCCGACTACGCGACGACCGGCCGCTTCTACGTCGACTACACGGACGCGGGCGGGACCACGCGCATCGTGCGCTACCAGGTCAGCCCCGATTCCAACGTCGCCGATCCGACCGGCACGGTCATTCTCTCCGTGGGCCAGCCCTACACGAATCACAACGGCGGTTGGATCGGGTTCGGGCCGGACGGATATCTCTACATCGCGATGGGGGACGGCGGCAGCGGCGGCGACCCCGAGGACCGGGCGCAGAATCTCAACATGCTCCTGGGGAAGATCCTGCGCATCGACGTGAGCGGATCCGGGTACACGATTCCTCCCGGGAATCCCTACGCCGGAGCCACGGCCGGGCTCGACGAGATCTGGTGCTTCGGACTCCGGAATCCCTGGCGCTGCAGCTTCGACCGCCAGACGGGGGACTTCGTGATCGCCGACGTGGGGCAAATGCAGCGGGAGGAGATCGACTTCGCGCCGGCCGGGACGGGAGCCGGCGCCAACTACGGCTGGCGCTGCTTCGAGGGGACGCTCCCGTACGCCTCGAGCGCGACCACGCCCTGCGGCTCGTGCACGAACCCGGCCTGCCCCTTCGTCCTGCCGTCCACCGAGTACGACCACTCGGGGGGCCGCTGCTCCATCTCGGGCGGCTACGTGTACCGCGGCTCCGCGATTCCGAACCTCCAGGGGAGCTACTTCTATGCGGACTACTGCACGGGCCAGATCTGGTCCGGGCGCTTCCAGGGCGGAGCCCTGACGGGAATCGTGGAACGCACGGCCGACCTCGTGCCGGCGGGCGGCCTGTACACGATTGGCCGGGTCACGAGCTTTGGCGAGGACGCGCGCGGGGAGCTCTACATCTGCGACAGCGACGGGGAGGTCTATCGCATCGTCACCGAGGACTCGGTCGTCGGAGTCGGAGGAGGAGGGGCGCCCCCGGCGCGCGTTCTCCTCAAGGTCGTCGGGCCGCTCCCGTTCCGCTCGGACCTCACACTGGAGGTCGATCTCCCGGTCCCGGCCGAGGCGACCGTGGAGGTCTACGACGTGACGGGACGGAAGGTGCGGACGCTCCACCGGGGGCTCCTCCCGGCGGGACGGAACGGGCTCGGCTGGGATGGACGCCTCGATGGTGGCGGCACCGCTCCGTCGGGCGTGTACTGGCTGCGTCTCGAGGCTGCGGGCGTGGTCCAGAGCGCCCGGACCGTTCTCCTCCGCTAGCTCAGCCGGCACTCCAGAAGGGTTTCAGGATCAGGAGCCCGAAGAGGACCAGGGCGATGGCGGCTCCTGCCACGGTCGCCCAGTACTTCCGCCGAACGCGCCGCAACGTGGGGCCGGCCGCCAGGAGTCCCAGGAACGCGGCGATCACGCCGACCGCGTCATAGCTCGCCCGCTGCCAGTACTCATCCTCGAGGTGCAGCCACATCCCGAATTCGTCGAAGGTGAGCGCGAGGGCCACCCCGTAGAGGAGGGCGGCTGTCCGCAGCGCTCGGCCGCTCGGGCGCGTGAAGAGGAGATACCCTCCCATCGCGGCGAGGAGGATGATCCCGATGTTCAGGTGATGGAGATGGGTTTCGCCGACCTGCAGGTGGAAGCCGGTCTGGAGGAGAGCCGTCGCGCGCGCGGCGATGAACGTGAGGATAAACGCGACCCATACCAGCCGGGCGAGGTGGTGGGTCAGCGTGACGCGGCGAAGGTCGTGTGGGCTCTGATCGTCCACGGGAGCGATGCCTGCCTGGATGAACTCGTGTTGGAAAGGGACGGGTTCCACTGGAAGCATCGGTAGGGGAGGGTCAAACCTTGAACCCGGCCAGTGGCCGCATCCAGCCGCGCGCAGAGCTGCCCGTCGGGCGCTATGGGATCCCGCCGCCCAGGAGCACAGCCAGCTTCTGGGCGTCGATGTTCCCTCCCGACACGACGCACGCGATCGCCCCCGAGCCCGCGCGACCGGAGAGCGCGGCGGCCACGGGAACGGCTCCCGCTCCTTCGGCCACGACCCGGCACCGTGCGACGAGGAGGCGGAGCGCGGCGGCTGTCTCCTCGAGCGAGACGGTGAGTGGTCCATGGAGAAGATTCCGGAGGAGCGGCCACATCTCGGGGAGGACGCTCTTCCCGCCGATTCCGTCCACGAAGCTCGGCGTGCGCTCGATCGTGCGGGGCTCGCCGGCCCCCCAGGAGGCCGCGAGCGGCGCGGCGGTCTCGACCTCGCACCCGTAGACCGGGACGTGCGGCGCGAGCGCGCGCACCGCCGCCGCGATCCCGCCGCTCAGGCCGCCACCGCCGAAGGGTACGAGGATCGCCTCCACGTTCGGGAGATCTTCCATGATCTCGAGGCCGATGGTGCCGTTCCCCGCGAGGACGGATCGATCCGATACGGGATGGACGAAGAGCCCGTCGAGCCCCGGGTAGCGATGCTCCTCCATCACGGTCCACCATGTCGCGAACGGCACGAGGAGCGAGCGCGCGCCCAACCGGGCGACCGCGTCGAGCTTCGCGCGGGGCGCGTCGTCGGGCATCACCACGGTGCAGGGGATGCCCAGCTCACGCGCGCACCATGCGACTCCCTGAGCCATGTTCCCGGCACTCGCCGTGTAGACCCCGCGTTCGAGGAGAGCCGCTGGCGCGCTCCGCATGGCGTTTCCGGCGCCGCGGATCTTGAAGGACCCGATCGGCTGGAGCGGCTCCAGCTTCACGTGGATGTCGGGCAGGCCGGGATCGAGCGGGAGTCTGAGGAGCGGCGTGCGCACGGCCAGCCCCCGCAGGCGCTCGCGAGCGGCGCGGATCTCGTCCAGCCCGGGGGGCTCGATCGGCTTCACGATCGCGCGGCCGCGCGGGCGGGTTGTCGTCGGAGCGGGTGGCTCACTCGTCGAAGAGCACGGTGCTCTCCTCGTAGAAGCGGACCATGTTTCCCGCGGCGCGCTCCGCGATCCACTCCTCGAGCCAGCGGTTCTTCTCCTCGAGCGTGCGCTCCTGGTCCGCCATCCCGCCAAGCGGGAGATTGAGCCTGAGGGCGCGCCAGGCGATCACGTGCCTCGTGATCCCGGCCGGGAGCCTGGCTCCGCTCAACGCAACGTCCAGGATTTCCTCGGGATGGAAGTGCGGGAACACGAGGAGCGACTCGACATCCGGATATCGTGCCCTGGCCTCGTCGAGGGAGTCCCGGGTGACCCGGTAGTAAGGGACGCGAGCGCGATACCGATCCACGACCGCGTTGAGGAGCGCATTCCGCTCGTGGAGATCGCGCCCCCCGTGCAACGACAGGACGCACGCGCCGGCGCGGACCAGGAAGGCGATCGCCTCGCGCCGCGCGAGAAGCGCGCGGGCGTGGCTCACGTCCAGTTCCCGCGTCTCGAGCCCGGGAATGGTCGCGATCGACCGCTCGAAGCCTTCCTCCAGGTCGTGCGTGAGCGCGTGGTGCCACGTGGAGAGCCGCACCCCGGGGTCGTCGTAGTCCACGATCTGGACCACGACGTGGGGGAAGCCCGCGGCGCGAAGCGTGGCCACGCGGTTGGCGCCGTCCAGGACGACGTATCTCGGATCCCCCAGCGCCTCGGCGGAGGTCACGACCGGCGGGTTGCGGAGGACGCCCGACTCGTGCAGCCGGCTCGTGAGGGCCCCCGTCCGGCGATCGTCCTGCTGCTCGTGTGGCACGAGCTGCTCGGTCGGCAGGAAGCGGAGCCGCGGCAGCCGGAATGCGGATGGATCGGCGAAGGCCATGGCCCGGGAGCCTAGCACAGGCGCCCGAACATGCTTCGGGCGCCCGGGCTTGCTGCCCGGGGAACCCGCGTGCTGACCTACCCTGATCGGGTCAGCTCTTCCGTCGTCGGTTGAAGAGGATCCAGCTCGCCAGGCCGACGCTCATGAGCGCGAAGGTGGTCGGCTCGGGGGCAGCCGGCGGCTGTCCCTTGGTCTCGGTCGACCGGTATCCGATCAAGATGGGCTGCGTGTCGGAGGGAAGGTCGCGCGTCTCGAGCTCCTTCCCGTGACCGCGACCGCGAATCCGGTCGATGCGATCCTTCGGGCCACGCTTCTCGACCTTGAACCGGACCGGATAGCCCTCGTCGCTCGCCGGGGCGACCGGCGTCACCGCCGGGGTGCCCTTCTCGGCCGTCGCGGTCGCTTCGTCATCGGCGAAGGCCGGTGCCCCCCACGTGATCACGGCGGCAAGGGCGCCGGCCGCCGCCCACCGCAGTTTCGAAGCCTTAGCTCTCCTCATGGTCCCCCCTCGTGCCCGTGGAATCGCTTCAACCAAGGAGGGGGAAGTAGATTCAAGTCCTCGGTCGTGACCGGGTCCTTCGTCTGCGGACCCCTACATTGGCCGGTACCATGCATTTGGGGTGCCATCCGACGATGGGACGACTGTGGGCGAACGCTGCTTGGAGGGAGAGAGCCGGCCGGAGCCGATGCGAGGCGGGGGAACCGCCTGGGGCTACTGGGCTTGTGCTATCGACGACGGCCGCGCTGCAGCAGCGACAGGGCCGCGGCGGAGGCGACGAGCAGAAGGGTCCCGGGCTCGGGAGCGTCGGGCGGAGTGGAAGGGGTTACTTCCGGTGTCAACACGATTGGAGACGGTTCGGTTGGCGGATCGCTCGGTGGTTCGCTCGGTGGTTCGCTCGGCGGGCCGTGCGGGCGCCGCCGCGGTTGCGGGGCCGGAGGCCTCCCGTGCGCCGTCTTCGAGCCTGACCTCACCGAGGCCTGCGTCTGGCCCGATTTGCCGCCGCCGTGACCGAGTATCGCCTTGCCGGCCGCGACCCCCGCGACGGCCCCGGCGCCGATCATGTACGGCACGGAGCTTGGGCCCTCGTTCCGGAAGAGCGCGCCGCCACCGCCCGAAGCGTTGCCGAAGAAACCCGCCCCCGGCGCCGCGGTACCCGAAGCAGCGGTCGAGTCGCTGGCAGCCGCGGGAGTCGCTTCGGCATCGGATGGGTGCACCTTGGGCGAGGTCTTGCCTTCAACTTCTGGGACGAGGCAGACGGCCAGGAAGGCGACGGACAAGATGGCTGGCAGGCACGACCGCATACGGGCTCCAGGGGCACGATGCGTCGCGCGGAGCTTACAACCACGAGAAGTATGCTTGGGACCAAAATCCGGTAACTGCTTGAACCGGCGACGCAGGACGAAGTATACCACTCCCGTATGCACGAGTAAACATAATTTTACGCTGAGACATGAATGTCTGAGACATCCCTGTCCGCCAGGTTCCCGACCGGGCGGCCCTCAATGGACCGCCGGCTCCGCGCCCGCCTTGATCCCCCAGAGCTCCATGAGGCGCCGGTCGCGGCCGCAGCCCTCCCGGTACTGGTGATAGTTGTCCGGATTCTTGCGGTAGTAGTCCTGATG
>JAEHDN010000152.1 GCA_016880395.1 Candidatus Eiseniibacteriota bacterium | reverse complement strand
GGCCGGGCTCGTCTTCTTCGTCGCGGTCTTCGTGATCGTGGACGTGTTCGAGAAGATGGACACCTACCTGGACAACAGCGTTCCGGTCCACACCGTGGTGACCTACTACCTCGCCTCCGTGCCCGGGATCGTCGTGCAGGTCCTGCCGATGGCCATGCTCCTCTCCTGCCTCCTCGCGCTCGGACAGATCGGCCGGCAGAACGAGCTCACCGCCATGCAGGCCGCGGGCATCGGGATCGGCCGCATCGCGCTCCCGCTCTGGACGGTGGCGGCGCTCGTGAGCGTTCTCGTGTTCGTGGTGAACGAGCTGGTTCTCCCGCCCCTCAACGCACAGAAGCTCCGGCTCTACCGCGTGGAGATCAAGAAGCAGAGCCCGGAGGGGGCGACCGTGCGGACGAACCTCGCCTACCTGGGGCGGGACGGGCGGACGTTCCTGATCCGCGCCTACGACATTCCCGGACAGGCGATGTCGGAGGTGGTGATCCAGCAGATCCAGAGTCACACGCTCACCGGCCGGATCGACGCCGAGACCGCGCGCTGGGAGCGCGGCCACTGGGTCTTCCGGCGGGGGTTCGTGCGCAGCTTCGATCGCGAGGGAGAGCACGCGGCCGAGTTCAACGAGCTGGTGCTTCCCGGGCTCAAGGAGACGCCGGACGACTTCGCCAAGGCGGAGGAGGATCCTCGGGCGCTCTCCTACTGGCAGCTCCAGAACTACATCGGTCGGCTCAGGCAGAGCGGGAGCCGCGTGCAGAAGTACCTGGTGGAGCTCTACCTCAAGGTGGCGTTCCCGCTCACGAACCTGATCGTGGTGGTGATCGGGACCGCGCTCGGGCTCCGCGTGAGGCGCGGCGGATTCGCCATCAGCTTCGGCCTCTCGATCTTCATCAGCTTCATCTACTATGCCTTCATCCGCACGGGACAATCGCTCGGGCACAACGGCACCCTGCCGCCGATGCTCGCCGCATGGTTGGGGAATCTCTTCTTCGGCGCACTCGCGCTGGAGCTCTTGCGGCGGGCGCGCCGGGGCGGCTAGGAGCGGGTCGGAAGGGCCTCGGGTCGCGAGTGCCCGGGAGCGGTGATCCGCCCCTCCTTGAGGAACGGCACGAGCGGCACGCTGTCCACGCGCGCACAGACCGGCAGGTCGTCCTCGAATCCCAGATCGATGAGATAGCGCCCGTGCTCGCTCCGGCGCAGGATCCCTTCGGGATCGGCGCCGTGGTGCCGGTCGTACTCGCGCGCCATCTCCGCCGCGTCATTCAGCTCCACCCCGTCCCCCTCGCGCGTGAGCCGTCCGATCAGCGCACCCGCGCAGGCCGCGTCTTCGAGCGAGAACTGGCCTGTCGTTCCCGCGCAGAGAATTCCTAGATCGGTCCCCTCCGCGCGAACAGCGTCCGCGACCGCGCCGACGTTGACGTAGGCGAGGAGTCGCTGCTCGCGCCCCTCGAGGAGTCCTGCCATGAGCGGGCTCGCGTTGGACGAGGCGAAGACGAGCGTAGCCCCTTCCACGCGCTCGCGCGTGTACTCGCGCGGCGAGTTCCCCAGATCGAAGCCGCCGACCTTGCGCCCGTCGCGCTCTCCGCAGAGGAGGCACGTCTTCGGGTCCAGCGTGTGCGCCAGGCGCGCGGCCTCCTCCACGCTCTCGACGGGGATGATCTTCGACGCGCCGTGGCCGAGACCGGTCGCGATGGAGGTGCAGCTCCGCAGCACGTCCACGATGACGATCTGCCGGTCCCCGAGCGGGGCGCGCTCGGCCTCGGAGGGCGTCAGGTAGAGGTCGATGCGCGCGAGCCCGTCGCGGCGCGGGTGGGCGCCGGTGCGTCTCACGACGCCTGCTTCCTCCGGCTCATGAACTCGTCGAGATAGCCGGTGTGGATCTCGCCCCGCTGGAAGGCGGGGTCGGCGAGGACCTCGAGATGGAAGGAGAGGGTGGTATCGATCCCCTCGACCACCGTTTCGAGGAGCGCGCGGCGCATCCGGGCGATCGCCTCGGCCCGGTCCTGCCCCCAGCAGATGATCTTGGCGACCATCGAGTCGTAGTTGGACGGCACGCGGTAGCCGGAGTAGAGATGGCTGTCCACCCGCACGCCCGGCCCTCCCGGCCCGTGGAAATAACGCACCGTGCCGGGCGAGGGCTGGAAATTGTGGTCGGGTCGCTCGGCGTTGATGCGGCACTCGATCGCGTGCCCCTGGAGATGGATCTCCTCCTGCTTCCAGGGGAGCGGCTCGCCCGCGGCCACCGCGATC
>JAEHDN010000151.1 GCA_016880395.1 Candidatus Eiseniibacteriota bacterium | reverse complement strand
GGCCTCGGGCTCGGCATGAGCGATCCCATCGGATTCAACGACAGCTACGCCCTCGCGGTGCCCGCGTCGGTGGCCACGCGCTACGGCCTCCGAACGATCTCCGACCTCGGCCGCCACCCCGACCTCAGGCTCGGGCTCACGCACGAGTTCCTCGGCCGCGCGGACGGCTATCCCGGCCTCGCCCGCCGTTACGGACTTCGGATGCGGCATGTGCTCGGCATCCAGCACGAGCTGGCCTACACAGCGCTCGTGAGCGGCAAGATCGACGCGACCGACATCTACACGACCGACGCCCAGATCGCCCGACTCGGCCTCCGCGTTCTCGAGGACGACCTGGGCTTCTTCCCTCGCTACGACGCCGTCTGGCTCTATCGGCTGGATCTCGCGGGGAGGGAGCCGAAGGCGCTCGACGCGATCCGCGCTCTCTCCGGCGTGATCCCCGTCGAAGCGATGATCCGGGCCAACGCGCGGGTGGTGCTGGAGGGGATCCCCTACGAGGCGGCCGCCGATTTGCTGCTCGCCGAGACCCGCCCGCAAGGGGCCTCGACCTCGGCCACGCCCCGACGCCCGGAGGGGGTCGCCGCGTCGATCGCCCGGAACACCCTCCGGCACCTCGAGCTGGTCCTCTTCGCCCTCGCGGCCGCCATCGTCCTTGGCGTTCCGCTCGGCGTGGCCGCCGCCGGCTCCGCACGGCTCGGAGGCGCCATCCTGCTCGTCACGGGGATCCTCCAGACGATCCCGTCCCTGGCGCTCCTGGCCATCCTGATCCCGCTCCTCGGGATAGGCTTCCGGCCCGCGCTCGCCGCGCTCTTCCTCTACAGCCTCCTGCCGATCGTCCGGAACACGGTCGTGGGCCTGACGACCCTGCCCGGACCGCTCCGGGACTCGGCGGAGTCCCTTCCCCTGTCCCCGTGGGCCAGGCTGACCCGGATCCGGCTTCCCATGGCCTCCCCCTCGATCATGGCCGGGGTCCAGACGAGCGCCGTCATCTGCGTGGGATCGGCCACGCTGGCCGCCCTGGTGGGGGCCGGTGGGCTCGGAGAACCGATTCTCTCCGGCATCCAATTGCGTCAAACTGGATTGATCCTCCAGGGCGCGGTACCCGCGGCCGTGCTCGCCCTCCTGGCCCAGAAGGGGTTCGACCTTCTGGAGCGGGTGGCCATCCCCCGCGGGCTACGACGACCCGAGGAGCCGACCCATGGCGACCACGATACGTGACCGAACCCTGTCGCAGACCCTGACCGCGCGGCTGGCCGATGCCCGCGCTCGGACAGATGACCTCTTCTCCGTGCTCCGCCCCGGCGGGCTCTTCGAGCGTCCGATTCCGGAGCGCCACCGGCTGATCTTCTATCTCGGCCATCTCGAGGCCTTCGACTGGAACCTCCTCGGGCGGCAGGGACACGGCCTCGAGCCCTTCCGCGAGGAGTTCGACCGGCTCTTCGCCTTCGGCATCGATCCGACCGACGGCGGGCTTCCGAACGAGCCGGCGTCGGCCTGGCCGTCCGAGGCGGAGGTGCGAGCGTACAACCGCGAAGTCCGAGATCGCGTGGACGGCTGTCTCGCGGCTGTCGCCGAGCCGAGGTCCGAGCAGGATCGCCACACGCTCGTCTCGATGGCCATCGAGCACCGCCTCATGCATGCGGAGACGCTCGCGTACCTCCTCCATAGGCTCCCGTACGCCCTGAAGGAACCACGCCAGGACCCGCCGTACCCGCGCGCGGTCGCGGGTCCGGACGCGCGGGTCCTCTCCATTCCCGAAGGCACGGCCACGCTGGGCCAGCCCCGCGCGGCGGACGCCTTCGGATGGGACAATGAGTTCGATCCGCTCGTGGCACGAGTCCCGGCGTTTCGCATCGAGGAGCACAAGGTCACGAACGCGCGCTATCTCGAGTTCGTGAAGGACGGAGGCTACGCAGCGCGCGCGCTCTGGACGGACGAGGACTGGGCGTGGAAGGAGCGTGCGGGGATCCGCCATCCAGCGTTCTGGGTGGAGCGGGACGGCGCGTTCGCCTACCGCGGCATGTTCGCGGAGACGCCGCTTCTCCCGGCCGGGCCGGTCTACGTGAGCCAGGCCGAGGCCGCCGCGTTCGCGCAGTGGGCCGGCGCCTGGCTCCCCACCGAGGCGCAATTCCACCGGGCCGCGTACGGCACGCCGGAGGGAGCCGAGCGCGAGTACCCCTGGGGATCCGAGCCGCCGAGCGAGCGGCATGGCAACTTCGACTTCAGGCGGTGGGACCCCACGCCGGTCGGGAGCCATCCGGACGGCGCGAGCGCGTTCGGCGTGTCCGAGATGATGGGCAATGGCTGGGAGTGGACGAGGACCGCGTTCGAACCCTTCCCCGGCTTCCGACCGCACCCGTTCTACGCCGGGTACTCGAAGGACTTCTTCGACGGGAAGCACCTCGTGATGAAGGGCGCGTCGCCGCGGACGGCCGCATGCTTTCTCCGGCGATCCTTCCGGAACTGGTTCCAGCCCCACTACCCGTACGTGTACGCCGCTTTGAGGCTCGTCCAGAAGTGACCCCGGCGGTGCGGGCCGAATCGGCGATTCCGCCGGGGCAGGACGGCCGGGATCTCGCGCGCGCGGTTCGCGACGGCCTCGCGGGGGGCGGCCCCAAGTCGCTCCCGTCCCGGTTGCTCTACGACGACCTCGGCTCCACCCTCTTCGAGGCCATCACCCGACTGCCCGAGTATGGGCTCACGCGCGCGGACGACCGGCTCCTCGCGGCGCACGCGTCGGAGATCGCAGCCTTCGCGCATCCTCCGCTCGCGGTGGCGGAGCTGGGGAGCGGATCCGGCCGCAAGGCTCGTCCCATCCTCGCCGCCATCGCGCGGCGTCAGCCGGAGGTTGCCTATTACCCGATCGACCTCTCGAAGGCCGCCCTGGCCCAGTGCCGGGTCGAGCTGGGAGGAATTCACGGCGTCGGCGTCGAGCCGATCCTCGCGAGCTACGGCGACGGCCTGAGCGAAGCGGTCGCGCGCACGCGGTCGGGCGAGCGGCTCCTCGCGCTCTTTCTCGGGGGCACGATCGGCAACTTCGATCGCGGGGAGGCGGTGCTGTTCCTGGGCGACATCCGCTCCCGGCTCCGGCCCGGGGACGGCTTCCTGATCGGGACCGACCTGATGAAGCCCGTGCCAGCGCTCCTCGCCGCCTACGACGACGCGCTCGGCGTGACCGCGGCCTTCAACAAGAACCTGCTCGTCCGGCTGAACCGCGAGGTCGACGCCGATTTCGATCTCGCCCGCTTCGACCACGAGGCCCGCTGGAACGACGCCGAGCGGCGGGTCGAGATGCACCTCGTGGCGAGGAGCGCGCAGCGCGTGACCCTCCGGGCGCTCGATCTCGTGGTGGAGTTTCGCGAGGGAGAGATGATCTGGACCGAGAGCTCCTACCGGTACGAGAAGGAGGAGCTGCCCGCCATGGCGGCGAGATCCGGGTTCGACTGCCTCGAGCAGTGGGCCGACGAGGAGTGGTCCTTCGCGGAGACGCTCCTCACCCCGCGGTGACGGCATCCCCCACGAGATCGATCGCCGCCCCGAGCTGCTCGTCGGACAGGTAGGGAGCCGGCCCGAGCCGCAGCCACTCGCCGCGGTGATCGGTGAGCAGGCCCCGGTCGCGGAGCGACGAGGCGAGCCGACCGGCGACGGGCGCGCGAAACGCCAGGAACCCCCCGACCGCCTCGAGCGGGACATCCCGATCGCGCCGGATGCGCCCGGGGTCGAGATCGAGCGCGTCGAACCGCTCCGCCAGGAGCCGGATCTGGTGCCGGCTCACGGCCCGCAGGAATCCCGGATCGAGCGACATCTCCTCGAAGAACTGGAAGACCGACGCCGCACGGTAGTGGCTCGTCGGATCGTACGTCGCGCCGCTCCAGCGCGCGGGCCCCGATCCGTACGGCACGCGGCCGGGCACGCGCTCGGTGAGATGCGCGAACTCGCTGAACCATCCGGTGAGGAGCGGCCGCATCCCCTCGCGACCGGGCGGGACCCTGAGAAAGCAGCTCCCTTCGCCGAGCTGGCAGTACTTGTACCCGCCCCCCACGACGAACGCGTCCTCGAGCCGATCCCCCGCCAGCGAGAACGGAACCACGTTCAGGTGATGGTAGGCGTCCACCAGGAGATCCGCGCCGCGCGCGCGGCAGGCGGAGAGCACGAGGTCGAGCCTGGGCACGATGTGCGCGGTCTCGAAGAGAACGCTCGAGACGAGCAGGGCCGACGTGCGGTCGTTCACCGTGGCGATGAGGCGCTCCGCGAGCCCCGCGGCCGGAGCCGCGGGCACCTTCACCACCTCGAGCCGTCCGTCCTCGGCGATCCGATCGAGCTGGCGGCGGATCGTGTGGAACTCCCCGTCGGTGGTGACGAGCCGCGGGCGCTCGGCGAGCGGGAGCGCGGAGAGGAACCGGAGCACGAGCTCGTGCGTGTTCTGGCCGAGTGCGATCTCCTCCTGCCGCGCGCCGAGGAGCCGCGCGAACCCGCGCCGGACGCGCTCCGCCTTCGCCTCCGCCCGCCCCCACTTCTCGTCCACCCCCTCCGCGGCGTCGGCCCAGGCCTCGAGCTGCCCGTCGAAGGAGACATCGGGCCATGCCTGGTGCGAGTGGCCGGTCAGGAGCAGACGCTCCTCGACGCGGAAGCGGGAGTAGTGACGGGCGAGCGCGTTCGGACTGGCGCGGAGCGCGTCGAGCCGGGATGCGGTGGCGGGATCCATGGCGGCGCGTCCGGAGGGTCCGGGACGGCTACAGCTCCGTCCGGATCGCCCAGAGATCCGGGAAGAACGGCTGGTTCAGCGTGGTCATGAGGTACGCGGCCCCTTCCGATCCGCCCGTGCCGCGGCGCGTGCCGATCGTGCGCTGCACCATCTTCACGTGCCGGTACCGCCACTCCTGGAAACCCTCGTCGAGATCGACCAGGCGCTCGCAGAGCGCGCGCACGGCAGGGTCGCGGCGATAGAGATCGAGGAGGAGCGGATGGAGCTCCGGCGCCTCGCGCACGACGCCGCTCCGGTCCCGCTCGAGGAGCGGCCTGGGAACGTCGTGCCCCTTCCCCGCGAGGTAGTGAAGGAATGCGTCCCAGAGCGAGGGCTCGGTCATGCGTCGCTCGAGCCGCTTCCGCGCCTCGCTTTCCGCAGGGTAGCGCGTGAGCGCGGCCGCGTTCCGCATGCCGAGGAGGAACTCGAGCTCGCGGAACTGGAAGGACTGGAACCCGCTCCCCGACTCGAGCCGCTCGCGGAAGGTGAGGAACTCGAGCGGGGTCATCGTCTCGAGCACATCGATCTGCGCCACCACGACCTTGAGGATCGTGAGCACCCGCTTCAGCGTGTGCTGGGCGCGCATGTCCTCGTCCCGCTCGAGAAGCCCCTTCAGGAAGTCGAGCTCGTGGAGCATCTCCTTGAACCAGAGCTCGTAGACCTGGTGGACGATGATGAAGAGCGTCTCGTCGTGCTCCGGCCCGTCGGAAACCGGCTTCTGGAGCGAGAGGAGCTCGTCGAGCTTGAGGTAGCTGGAATAGGTCAACCCCACGGCGCGGAGCCTCCGGTCATGTGAATCGCGGCCGATATCGATCGAGGGACTCGTACGGGGACGGCCACGGCAGAGAATAGCCCAGCTCGTACGCCGCGTGGCGCGTCCAGTACGGATCCCACAGATGGGCGCGCGCGAGAAGGCAGAGATCCGCCCGCCCCGCGGCCAGGATCGTGTTCACGTCGGCATAGGACGAGATGTTGCCCACCGCCATCGTGGCGATACCCACCTCGTGGCGGATACGGTCGGAGAACGGGGTCTGGAACAGCCTCCCGTAGACGGGCTTCTGGTCGGGGATCGTCTGGCCGGCCGAGACGTCCACGATGTCACATCCATGTTCCTTGAGGGCACGAGCGACCAGGACCGCGTCCTCGGGGCCGTGCCCCTCCGGATGCCAGTCGACCGCCGAGATGCGGACCGACATCGGCTTCTCCTCGGGCCAGACACGGCGGACCCGGTCGAACACCTCGAGCGGGAAGCGCATCCGATTCTCGAGCGAGCCGCCGTAGTCGTCCCGCCGGTTCGTGAGCGGCGAGATGAAGCTCGCGAGCAGATAGCCGTGCGCCATGTGGATCTCGAGCAGATCGAAGCCCGCCTCGATCGCGAGCGAGGTCGCGCGCTCGTACTCGTCGAGCACGCGATTCATGTCCCCACGGGTCATCTCGCGGGGGAGCTGACTGTGCGGGTAGTACGGGATCGCCGAGGGTGCGAGGACCGGCCAGTTCCCCTGCGGAAGCGGCTCGTTGTCCCCCTCCCAGGAGCGCCGGGTGGAGGCTTTCCGGCCCGCGTGCCCGAGCTGGATCGCGATCTTCGCGGGCGTCTGCTCGTGCACGAAGTCCACGATCCGCTTCCACGCGGCGGCGTGCTCCGGCCGATAGAGCCCGGTGCAGCCCGGCGAGATCCGCCCCTCCTCGCTCACGTCGGTCATCTCCGCGAACACGAGCCCGGCGCCCCCCATGGCCCGCGTTCCCAGGTGGACGAGATGCCAGTCGTCCGGCATGCCGTCCGTGGCCGAGTACTGGCACATCGGCGACACGGCGACACGGTTCGGGAGGAGGAGGCCGCGGAGCCGAAGCGGCGTGAACATGGGGGGCGGCGCCGGCTCCGGCGGAGCGGGCGTGCCCGAGCGGCGCGCCGCCTCCGCGGCGAACCGCGCATCCACGGTGGCGATGAACACGGGGTCCCGCACCTTGAGATTCTCGTGCGTCACGCGGAGGCTTCGCGTCAGGAGCGTGAACGCGAACGTGATCGGATCCAGGTCCATGTAGCGCTCGGTGTCCTCGAACCACTGGAGACTCGCCTGCGCGGCGCGCTGGAGGCTCTCGACCGCCGGACGCCGCGCGGCCTCGTAGGCCCCGAGCGCCGCCGGAACGTCGCCGCTCGTCTGGAGCGCCCGCACGAGCGCGCTCGCGTCCTCCATGGCCAGCTTCGTCCCGGACCCGACCGAGAAGTGCGCCGTGTGGGCCGCGTCTCCCATGAGGACGACGTTCCCGTGGCTCCAGCGCTCGTTCCGCACCGTCGGAAACGCCCGCCAGATGGAGCGGTTCGAGACGAGCCCGTGCCCCTCCAGCTCCTCGGCGAAGAGCCGCTCGCAGAAGCGGAGCGTCGCGGCCTCGTCGGCCCGGTCGAGACCCGCGGCGCGCCAGGTCTCCTCGCGCGCCTCGACGATGAACGTGGAGGCGCCGGGCTCGTACTGGTAGGCGTGCACGCGCCAGAGCCCGTGCTGGTCCCGCTTGAAATAGAAGGTGAACGCCGGGAACGGCTTCGTCGTGCCGAGCCAGACGAAGCGGTTGGGGCGAACGTCCAACGTGGGGCGGAAGTGCTCCCGGTAGCGCTCCCGCACCGCCGACTGGACGCCGTCCGCCGCGAGCACGAGATCCGCCCCGCGCAGGTCCTCGGGGTCCTTGACTTCGCGCTCGAAGCAGAGCCGCACACCCGCCGCGCGGCAGCGATCCGCGAGGAGCTTGAGGAGCGTCTTGCGCGAGAGCCCGGAGAAGCCGTGTCCCGTGGAGCGGAGGACCGAGCCCTTGTAGTGGATCTCGATGTCGTCCCACCGGTGCGCCTGGGCTCCCATGGCGGCCGTCACCTCCGGGTCCGCCTGCGCGAGCGCTTCCTCCGTCGCGTCGGAGAAGACGACGCCGAAGCCGAAGGTGTCCTCGAGCCGGTTTCGCTCGTAGACCTCCACCTGGTGGGCGGGATCGGCCTTCTTGAGGAGGAGCGCGAAGAAGAGCCCGGCCGGACCGCCGCCGATCACGGCCGCCCTCAAGCCTGCCCCTCCTTCACCATGTGCCCGGCGATCACGAGATGCTGGATCTCGGTCGTCCCCTCGTAGATCCGGAGCGCGCGCACCGCGCGGTAGAGACGGTCCACCGGGCTCTCGGCGAGCACGCCCGCACCTCCCAGGATCTGCACCGCGTCGTCGATGATGCGCTGGGCCGCCTCGGTCGCGAACGCCTTCGCCATGGCCGCCTCGACCGTGACGCGCTCGGCGCCGCGGTCCGCCTCGTACGCGGCACGGTAGACGAGGAGCCTTGCCGCCGTCAGGTCGATCGCCATGCGCGCGAGCTTCTCCTGGACGAGCTGGAACTCGGCGAGCGGCTTCCCGAACTGGCGGCGCGCGCGCGCGTGGCGGAGCGCCTCGTCGAGCGCGCGCGAGGCCATGCCGCAGGCAGCCGCCCCGACCGTGGCGCGGAGGCGATCGAGCGTCTTCAAGCCGAGCGCGAAGCCTCGCCCCTCGGGGCCGAGCCGGTTCGCCTCGGGAACGCGGCACCCCTCGAACGCGATCTCGCCGAGCGGATGCGGCGCCGCGAGCACCTGCGCGCGAGTGAATCGGAGGCCGGGCGTCTCTGCCGGTACGACGAAGCAGGAGATCCCCTTCCCGCCGAGCGACGGGTCGGTCGTGGCAAACACGGCGTAGAAGTCGGCGATCCCCGCGTTCGAGATGAAGGTCTTCGAGCCATCGAGCACGTAGGCGGAGCCCTCGCGCCTGGCGCTGGTCGCGATCGCCGCGACATCCGAGCCCGCCTCGGGCTCGGTCATCGCGAAGGCGCCCATCGCGCGACCGTGGATTGCGTCGTCGAGCCAGCGCGATCGCATCGCCTCGTTCGCCGCGAGAAGGAGCGGGACCGTGGCGAGCCCCTGGAGCGCGAAGACCGCGTCGGCGAGCGGCGACGCCGCACCGAGCGCCTCGCGCGTGAGGCAGCAGGCGCGCCAGTCCTGGCGGCGGATCGGCTCGAGCCATCCCCCTTCGCCCAACCGGGCGAGCCACTCGCGCGCGCGCGTCCTCGCCTCCGCGTCGTCCCGAGGCTCCGGCAGGACGGCCGCGGTCTCCGTCGCGAACGCGCCAGCGAGCGCCGCGAGCGCGTGGTGCGCCTCGTCCAGGAACGCGCGCACGGGGACCGGATCGGGCCTGGTCATCCGCGGAACTTCGGCTCCCGCTTCGCGCGAAACGCCTCGTAGGCTTCACGGAAGTCCGGCTGCTCCATGAGCGCGGCCTGGACATCCGCCTCGTGGGCGAGCGCCGTCTCGAAGTCGAGGGCCCACTCGGCGTCGAGCGCGCGCTTGGTGACGGCGAGCGCCTCGGCGGGGCCGCGCGCGAGGCGCTCGGCGAGGGCCGTCGCCTCGGCGACCACGCGGTCGACCGGAACCACGGCCTGATAGAGGCCGATCTCGTAGGCGCGGCGCGCATCCACGAAATCGCCCGTCATCAACATCTCGGTCGCGCGTCCGTGCCCCACGAGCCGAGGCAGGAGCCACGAGGCTCCCATGTCCGCCCCCGAGAGCCCCACGCGCACGAAGAGGAACGCGATCTTGGCTGTTTCCGACGCGATGCGGACATCGCATGCCGCGGCGATCACCGCTCCGGCGCCGGCGACCGTCCCGTTGAGCGCGGCGATCACCGGCCGGCGGCAGCGTCGGATGTTGAGGATCAAGTCGCAGGTCATCCGGGTGAACTCGCGGAGCCCGGCGGCATCGCGCGCGAAGAGAGCGCCGATGATGTCCTCGACGTCCCCGCCGGAGCAAAAGGCCCGCCCCGATCCGGGGAGGACGACGGCGCGCACGCCGGGCTCCGTGTCGAGCCGGGCGAAGAGGTCGCGCAGCTCGGCGTAGACCTCGAACGTGAGCGCGTTCAGGCGGTCGGGTCGATCCAGCGTGATCCGCGCGACCTGGGTCGCTCCATCGATCTCGAACCGGAAGGAGTGGGGGGACGGAGCCGTCACGGCGTCCCTCCGATCACGGCGGTGGCCTCGATCTCGACGACCGCGCCCTCGTCCACGAGCCCAGTCACCTGGACCATCGCCATCGCGGGATAGCGCCGGTCGAATCGGGCGCGCCACACGCGACCGAGCGGCTCGAGGGCGGCGCGGTAGGCGTCGAGGTCCGTGACGTAGACCGTCATCCGCGCGACGTCCTCGGGGCGCCCGCCCGCCTCGCGCACCACGACGAGCACCCGGTCGAGCGCGCGCGCGAACTGCTCGGCGAAGCCCGGCGCGGGACCGGACTCGGCGGCGTCCCAGCCCGGCTGCCCCGCGACGTAGAGCACGCGGCCGCCCTCGGGACCGAGCACGCCGTGGCTGTACCCCTTGGGCGCGCCCAGCGACTCCGGGTTGATGGCCTTCGGTGTCATGTCGCTCGACTCCTCCCGTTGAGGACGATCGCCTGCCCCGTCTCCGTCGCGTCCTCGCGACAAAGGCGCACCACTTCCGCGGCCACCTCCTCGGGGCGAATGAGCCGCTCCTGGCCCGCGGCGGCGAGAACCGCCTCGAGCGCCGCATCGCGGCCGAGCGCGGTCTTTCGCTCCACGTTCTCGAGCGTCCGCACCGTCATCGGCGTGTCGACGTACGCGGGGCAGATCGCGTTCACCGTGACGCCGCGGTCGGACAGCTCGAGCGCGGCCGCCCGCGTGAAGCCGACCGCCGCGTGCTTCGACGCGCAGTAATGCGCGATGTAGCGGCCGCCCTCGAGCCCCGAGGTGGACGCGATCGTGATCACGCGCCCCCACCCTCGCTCCGCCATCGCGGGCGCGAACTCCCGCGTGCAGAGGAAGACGCCGGTCGCGTTGACCGCGAGCACGCGGTTCCACTCCTCGAGCTCGAGCCGCCTAAGCGGCGCGGAGCTCGACACCCCGGCATTGTTGACGAGGATGTCCACGCGCTCGAGCCTGGTCGCAGCCTCTCGGCCCAGCGCGCGCACGCTCGCCTCGTCCGCGACGTCGCACACGGCGCCCCACGCGGAGCCTCCCCGTGCCCGGAGGTCCGCCGCCACCGCCTCCACCTCGGAGGGATGGCGCGCGGCGAGAAGCACCGCGATCCCCCGATCCGCGAGCGCCCGCGCGATGGCCGCGCCGATCCCCCGTCCCGCCCCGGTGATGACGGCGGTCCGCCGGACGGGTGGTGTCACGGCGTCGCGCGCCCCGGCTCGAGCGCCTCGAGCACGGTGTCGCAGAGGATCTGACCGAGCGCCTGGACGGTCGCGCGCCCCTCCTCCGCGGACGCGTCCGCGGGCCAGCCGAAGTAGGCTCGCGGACCTCCGGCCTCCTCGAACGTCGACGCCCCGGCACGGATCGCGCGCGAGAGGGACGCGGGATTGGGCGGCAGCGCACGCCGGACGTCGTCCCGCACGAGGCTGGCCCGCTCAGCCATCACGATCGAGCCCTCGTAACGCCCGGCGTGGCACGCCCCCGAGCGGAACTCATCGGTGAGCCGGGACGCCCAGGGCTTTTGCGTCAGGTCGGGGCAGACGATCGGGATC
>JAEHDN010000017.1 GCA_016880395.1 Candidatus Eiseniibacteriota bacterium | reverse complement strand
TGCAGCTCAGCTCGGGCTCTGGCCCAGGGTCGATCCGGGGCATCGTGCCAAGGCGCTCCCACGCGAGGCGCGCCAGGAGGAGCTTTTCCTCGAGCGCGGCGCGAAATCGGTCGAGGCCGTGCGTCTTGAGGCTCATCCACAGGCGGAGCGCGCGGAAGTGGCGCGTCAGCTCGGGCGAGTAGGCCGAGGGCGAGTGCTCCTTGTGCTCCACGTCGGAGAGATAGCTCAGCGTGAAGGAGAACGCGCGGCGAAGAAGCTCCCCGTCCCGGACGAGCACCGCGCCGCAGCCGTAGGGAAGGAAGAGCCCCTTGTGCGGATCGAGCACGACCGAGTCGGCCTGCGCCATCGCGAGGAGCCGCCCCCGAGCCTGCTCGGTCAGCAGGAAGAAGGCACCGTACGCACCGTCGACATGGAACCAGAGTCCCTCGTCGCGCGCAACCTGCGCGATCGCGTCGAGCGGATCGATGGCGCCGGTGTTCACCGTCCCCGCACTCGCGAAGACCATCCAGGGTTGCAGGTTCTTGCCCCGGTCCTCGGCGATCATCCGCTCGAGATCGGGCACCGACATGTGGAGCTTGTCGTCGACCGGGACCGTGCGGCAGGGAACGTGCGCGAGCCCCGCGATGTGGAGCGACTTCCGGATCGCGAGATGACACTCCTCGGTCATGTAGATCGCGCTCCGCATCCATTCCCACGGCGGGCGCGACTCGCGCGCGGCGACCACGGCGGTGAGCGTTGCGAGGGAGCCGCCGCTCTGGAGGGTGCCCCATGCCGAGTCCGGATAGCCGATCATCTCGATCAGCCACCGCAAGGTGATGTTCTCGATCATCGCGGCTCCAGGGGCTGCTCCATAGGCGCCGGAGTAGCGGTTCGTGAGCGCGGCCAGGTAATCCGCCGCGGCCGCTGTCGGCAGCCCGCCGCCCGGCACGTAGCCGAAGAAGCGGCCCGACGTCGGGACGATCCCCGTCGTGAGCGCGAGCCGCTCGAAGTCGCGCATCACGTCGAGGAATGGGGACGGCTCGCGCGGGAGAGGCTCGTCGCCTCGAGGCGAGCCGAGCGGGAGATAGGCCGGGCCGTCGGCGTTCTCCTTCAAGTACCGCTTGGAGAAACGGCCCATCTCCTCGAGCCATGCGCCTAGCTCGTCCGGCGAGGTGTCGAGCCGCCGTGAGTCGGTTTCGAGAGCTTCGAGCCGCTGCTCGAGCGCCTTGGTGTCGGTCATGGGCTCTCCGGGTGTCGACTGGATCTCGAGTCTCGGCGCACGATACCAGAGCGCGCCACCGGTCCCAAACGGCATGGACACAAGGCGCTCACCGTGCTATACTTACAAGCGTTTCTTGGATTCAAATCGAGTCATGCGGCCGGGCGTGGGGGCGCTCCGCTCAGTGTCGATCCGCGTCTCGCTGTCTCGGAGGATCTCCACATGAACGCCCCCCGGATGTCCCCGCGGTCCCGTGCGCTCGCTCTGCTCGGCGCCCTCATCCTGTCCTCCTCGCTTTCTCCAACGATCGCACACGCCGGCACGTCCGCGTCTGCATGGTCGTTCGACTGGCGCCCGGGCTGGGTTCCAGGCGATCCGATGGACGAGCCGTCCTTCGGCGCAGCGAGCTGGGCTGCGCCGGCCGGCCTCTACGTCGCTCTCGATCCCGTGACGCGCCGCCCCACTGCTCCGTCGGTCGAGCAGCGGCGGGCCTTCCAGGCCGCGATCGATCTGGACCAGCTCCTCGCGCCCACCGCGCCGCTGACCGTGGAGAAGCTGCCCGGAGGGGGCGAGATCGTGCACCTGAACGGCGCGTTCCAGTCCTTCTCCATCGCGCGCCGCGATGCTTCCGGCCGGTTCGTCGTGGACTGCGCGCCGGACGGAGCCACCGCGCGCCGGCTCCTCGCGACACCGCTGACGCCGGCGTCCACGCCGCGGAAGGAGGAGCGTTAGCCATGACGCGCTTCTTCGCCCCTGCGCTCCTCGCGCTGCTCCTCGTCGCGGGCCCGACCCAGCCCGCCTCGGCCGCACACTTCATCCTGATCAACCTCGACGGTGCCGGGGAGGGTTTCAACGACCCCACGCCGGCGGCTCCGATCGGCGGGAATGACGGGACCACGATCGGCCAGCAGCGCCTCAAGGTGTTCCAGACCGCGGGCGTCATCTGGGGCACGTACCTCCAGAGCGATATCGACATCGTCGTCGAGGCCCGGTTCGATCCGCTCACGCCGTGCGACACGACGGGGGGGGTGCTGGGAAGCGCGGGAGCCGTCAACGCGGCCTCGGACTATCCGAACGCGCCGATCGCCAACACCTGGTACTCGATCGCGCTCGCGAACAAGCTCGCGGGCTCCGACCTCGACCCGACCCGCAACGACATCACGGCGCGCTTCAATTCCGACGTCGACAACTCCACCTGCCTGGGCACCGTGAGCTGGTACTACGGGCTCGACCACAACGAGGGGACGGACGAGGATCTCCTGGCGGTCGTGCTGCACGAGATGGGGCACGGCCTCGGATTCCAGACCTTCGCGACGCTCTCCACGGGACAGTTCCTGAGCAACCGTCCCGACGTCTACGCGCGCAATCTCTTCGACCTCTCGTCCAGTCTCCGCTGGGACCAGATGACGAACAACCAGCGGAAGAACTCGGCCCTCAACACCGGAAACCTGGTCTGGAACGGCAACCAGGTGAAGACCCATTCCTCGCTCTTCCTCGGCCCGGCCGCCATCGTCCGGATCGACTCGCCCGCCGCCATCGCCGGCAACAAGGACTTCGGCCTCGCCGACTTCGGGCCCCCGCCCGGCACGCCGCAGATCCAGGAGTCCGTGATCCTCGCCAATGACGGCACGGGCACGACGAGCGATGCCTGCGAGAACATCGTGAACGGGGCCCAGATCGCGGGGCACATCGCTCTGATCGACCGGGGCACCTGCACGTTCGTCGACAAGGCCAAGCGCGCGCAGGCCGCCGGCGCCGTTGCGGTGATCATCGGGAACAACGCGGCCGGCCCGCCGCCCGGGATGTCCGGGAGCGATCCCACGGTCACGATCCCCGTCGTGAGCATCACGCAGACGGACGCGACCGCGATCAAGGGACAGCTCGGCGTGGGTGTCGTGGCCACGATCGGCACCGATCCGGTCCTCCTCGCCGGAGCGGATGCCACGGGTCGGCCGCGCCTCTACGCGCCGAACCCGCTCGAGAGCGGCTCCTCGGTCTCGCACTTCGACACGTCGCTCCAGCCGAACGCGCTCATGGAGCCCTTCATCAACGCGGATCTCACGTCCTCGGTGGATCTCACGCAGTACGCCTTCGCGGACATGGGTTGGTACGCGACCGAGACCGGCGTGGCCTCGGGCCCGGCTGCGGCGCCGCGCGCCTACGCCTCGCCCAATCCGTTCGCCTACGGAACGACGATGCGCTTCAGTCTCTCCACGGCGGGGAAGACCTCGATCGAGGTCTATGACGTGCGGGGGGCGCTGGTGAAGCGATTCCCGATCTCCTGGCGCCCTGCGGGCATCCAGGAGTCCGCGTGGGACGGCCGCGACGACCGTGGGCGCTCGGTCGCGAGCGGCGTCTACTACTGGCGCGTCCGCTCCGGCGACTGGGAAACGGGCGGGCGGATCGTTCGTTTGCAGTAGAGCCCTTCCCGCCAGATCAGGCAGTATGGAGGCGCGTCACACGATGGACACGCGCATCCGATCCGGGGGGAAGACATGATCCGCAAGGGTTCCGCCGAATGGCGGGGTGGTCTGAAGGATGGCAAGGGCACGGTCTCGACGGAGAGCGGCGTGCTCTCCAACGCGGCCTACTCGTTCTCCACGCGGTTCGAGAACGAGCGCGGGACGAACCCCGAGGAGCTGATCGGCGCGGCCCACGCCGGCTGCTTCTCCATGGCGCTCTCCGGCCAGCTCGGCGCCGCCGGCATGACGGCCGAGAGCATACGCACCACCGCCGCCGTCACCATCGATAAGGTCGAGGGGGGCTTCGCGGTCACCTCGGTGCATCTCGACGTGACCGCGCGCATTCCGGGCGCCGACCGCGCGAAGTTCGAGAAGGCGGCCCAGGACGCCAAGGCTGGCTGCCCGATCTCGAAGCTCCTCAACGCGCGGATCACCATGGACGCGAAGCTCGAGGGCTGACCACCGCGCCGCGCGCGTTCCTCCAGGTAGGCATCAGATCAGCACCAGCTTTCCGTTCTCCAGCATCATCACGGGCGCGTAGAGACCGAGTCGTCTCCGGCTCCACCAGGCGTGGGTCGCGCGCCGCTCCGCCGGCGTCGTGAACCGGTAGTCGTAGACGACCGCCCGGAGGAAGCGGGGGGGTGTTCCCGCGAAGGGATTGCGCGCGAGCATCCCGACCACGGGCGGTGACCCCTCGAGCACCCGCTGGCAGAAGTTGAAGAACCACGGCTGCGAATCGGGCGTGCTCAGCGCGGCGAACCACATCTGCCAGTCGAGTCGCGGCTGGTGGGGCGCGACGAACTCGGGACGTCGCCCGGGATCGCCCGGCTTGTAGCGGAACTCGTAGGCCTGCCAGACCGTCCCTTCGAAGCTCCCCTCGAGCACGATCTCGGGCCGTCGCGTGGTCATCACGGCGAAGAGGCCGTAGTGGTTCACCATGCGGAACGGCCAGACGGCCTCGTAGAGGAGATCCACCGGTCCGAGCCACGCGGTGGGCCTTCCCACCCCACGCAAGGTCGGGACCCAGCTCAGCGTGAAGAGAACCACGGCCGCGGGCGTCACGATCCAGGGCCACCATCCTCCGCGCCTCCTGCGCTCGGGCCAGCGCGCGAGGCCGGCGCGCCAGCGGGCCGGCCAGACGCCATCGTCGAGGAGGAGCACGCAGAGCGCGAGCGTAAGCCAGTTGAAGAACCCATAATTTCCGGTCAGGAGGATCAGGAGCTGCAGGGAGCCGATCCCGGCCGCCGCCGCGAAGCGAATCCGCCTGGGCGCGAAGGCGAGGAGCGGAACGAGTCCCTCGAACACGAACACGCCGGCGGTCATGGCGCTCTGGAGCCCCGGCGGCAGGTGATGCGCGTGCCAGGCCATCCACGTCGGGAGCGGCTGGGTCTCGAAGTGATGGCGGAGCGCCGTGAGGTCGCGCCAGGTCGGATCGCCGCTCGCGAGCTTCACGAGGGCGGAGGAGATCGAGAGCCGGATCAGGAGCCAACGACTGAGCCAGAGCGCCGGTCGCGTGGGGCGCGCATCGCTTTCGGGCAGGGACCACCAGCGCCAAGGTGCGAGGAAGATCGCGAGGAACCCGGCCTCGAGCAGGAGGCTGTCCCACTGGAACCAGAGGAACTCCTGGCAGGGCACCGTCGCCGAGAGGTAGAGGACGAACACGCCCACGAGGCACGCGACCGGAGCGATGCCGATCGCGAGGAGGACAGAGAGCGCGGTCCCGGCGGCGCAGAGCGCGTGGAGCATCGCGTTGCCCGGGTGGATCCAGGCGAGGGTCGGCGCCATCCACGGACCGAGCACGCCGTAGCGGGCTCCGACCGCGTCCAGGTAACGCTCCGAGGGGAGGATCCCGTCCCTGCCGGCGAGGCCGATGATCTGGCTCCAGAGCGAGAGGAACGCGACGAGATACACGAGCGCCAGGAGCCGCAGGTAGATCCACGTGGTGAGCGTCTCACCGGGCGGGACGAGATGGCGGCCCCAGATCCAGCCGGTCAGCCGGCCGAAGAAGGTGCGATGCCGGGCTACGGCTCGGTAACAAGCCTCGGCGATCGGAGCGAAGCCGGGAAGGCGGCGGTAGAGGCGTAGCGGCCAGCGCCGCCGGGGCGCGTACGCGAGCGCGCGGAAGACCGCCTCCGCGCCGCGGGAGACCCTCCCGTCCGGCTCGATGAGATGGACCGCGTCCCGAAAAGAGCTCTCGGGGACCTCGGGGAAGCGGGGAGCCGCCTCCGGATAGGGAAGGAAGTCGACCCGGTCGCCGAGCGTCTGCCGCCAGCGCTCGATCCACTGGCGGCAGAAGCCGCAATCGCCGTCGAAGACGACGAGCGGACGCTCGGGCGCGCTCACCGCGGCGTCGCGATCATCCCTTTCCCGCGAGCCATTCGTCGAACGCCTTGAAGTCGTAGTCGCGCTCGAGGAACTCGTGCACGAGCGCCTTGGCGGGCCTCGATCCGCCCGGCGCGAGCACGGTGTCCCGGTACCGCCTGGCCACGGTGGGATCGAGCAGGTTGTTCCGGTCGAAGCGGCTGAACATGTCCTTCGCGATCACGAGCGACCACATGTAGGTGTAGTAGACCGCGGAGTAGCCGTCGAGATGGCCGAACGCGGTCTGCATGTGCGTGTCGGGCATCGTGGGGACCGGCGAGAACCGGGGCTCCAGCGTCGTCACGACGGCGTCGGTGTTCACCTGCGTGGGCGGGCGATTGTAGATGTTGAGCGACACGGCCGAGTAGAACGCCTGCGCCGAGATCTGGATCGAGCGGCCGAACGCGTCCGCCTTGCGCATCTTGGTCACGAGCTCGGTCGGGATCGGCTCTCCGGTCTGGTAGTGGCGCGCGAAGGTCTGCAGCACCTTGGGATTCCAGCACCACTCCTCCAGCATCTGCGACGGGGCCTCGACGAAGTCGCGCTGCGTCGAGGTGCCGGCGACGGGCTCCCACGCTCCCTGGCCGCCCAGAATCGCATGGACCAGGTGGCCGAACTCGTGGAAGAAGGTCTCGACGTCGGAGTGCTCCATGAGCCCCGGGTCGCCGGGCTTCCCGCCGGGGAAGTTGCACACGAGGGCGTGCTCGGGTATCTGGATGCCCCGCACGCCCTGATGGATCGTGAACTTGGCGGCGTGGTTGTACTTCCCGGGGCGGGGATGGAGATCGAGGAAGAACCGGCCCAGCATTTTCGGTCCCTCGTACACCTCGTAGACCTCGACGTTGGGGTCCCACACGGCCGCGTCGGGGACGCGCTTGTACGTGAGCCCGAACATCGTCGCGGTGGCGTCGAGGACGCCCTGCTTCACGCGCTCGAACGGGAAATAGGCGCGTGCCTGCTGGGGATCGAAGTCGTAGTCGCGCATCCGGATCAGGCGGCCGTAGTAGGACATCTCCCATCGGTTGACCTGCGTCGCGGCCGGATCGTCCTCCTGCTTGCGTTTCAGGTAGACGGCGTATTCGTCCTGGGCGCGCTTGAAGGTCGTCTCGCGCAGCCGCTGGATGAAGTCCTCCGCGTTGGCGGCGCTCTCGATCATCTTGTCCTGGGTGATGTAATCCGCCCATGTGGGATGGCCCAGCATCTGCGCGAGGCGGTAACGCTTCGCGATCAAGGAGTCGAGCACGGCCATGTTGGCCGGGTACGCGCGATTCTGGGACTCGCGCATGAGGCGGCGGCGAACGTCATCGTTCTTCGCGTACCGGGTCACCGGGACGAGATCCGGATATTCGATGCTCAGCGTGATCTTGCCGTCCGGTCCCGGGGGGTGCGCCTTGATGAAGTCATCGGGGAGCCCGGCCAGGGCGGACGGCCCGTCGACCTGGATCGTGCGCGAATCCTGGCGGATGTTGCGATCGAAGTCCTGGCTGGTCTTGGTCAGCTCCTCGAGGAGCTTGGAGACCGCCGCCCGCGTGGCCTCGTCGCGATCCACGCCGGCCAGGCGGAAGTCCCGCAGGGTCTTCTCGTGGAAGTAGCGCGTGGACGCGTCTGCCTTGCTCACGTCGACCTGGCTCAGGGCGTCGTACACGGCGCGGTTCAGGCTCAAGTCGTCGGAGAACTTGGTCGCGCGCTGCGTGTGCTGTTCGGCGAGCGCCCGGAAGGCCGAATCGGGGTGCACGGCCTCGAGGAGGCTCGACCCGTAGGCCGCGTTGTCCGTGTGCAGCTGGACCTCGTTGTAAGGGATGAGCGTGTTCAGGATCGTGCGCTTGCCCTTCACGGCCAGCATGCGATCGAGCGCGCTCTGGGCCGCCCTGAGCTCCGCATCCTCCGTCGCGCGAAAGGCGGCCGTGTCGGGGCGGCCGCTGAAGAACGCGGGCGTCGCGGGCTGGTCCTTGGGGGCCTTGCCGGCCGCGACTGACGTGCCGGGAAGGGCGAGCGCGACCGCCAGGGCGAAGGGCGCGAGCGCGTGGACGCTACGGATCTTCTGTCGGGAATTCATGGCTGGGTCGGTACCTCCTGGTAGGCGGTCCTGTGTGGGAAAGAGCGTCCGATGATGCCACGGGACGGGGGGTGCGACAAGGCGGCCGAAAACGAGGTTGGCCCGGCGGTCGCCAACCCACTACCCTTGGGGCTCCGGACCACCCCGTGGAACGCGGGTGATCCGTTCCGCGCCACCTTGAAGGGGGCGTCTTCGATGGCCCGTCTTCCGAGACACCTTGCGGTTCCCGCCTGGACGACCCTGGCCCTGGGAATGGGGCTGGGCTTCGCCCCGACCCCGGCCGGCGATATCGATCGAGATCTCACGTCCGTCCTCGAGCAGCAAGGGTTTACCGGCAGGATCGAATCCACCCTGGAGCGCCGCCTGGGGCGCCCCCTCGACCGGCGGCTGGCCAACCTCGGGCGCCTTCTCTGGTTCGATACCATCATCGGCCTGAACGATGACAACACCTGCGCCGGCTGCCACTCGCCCACCAACGGCTTCGGCGACACCCAGTCGATCGCGATCGGCATCGAGAACAACGGGATCGTGGGGCCGGATCGGGCCGGGCCTCGGAATCAGCGGCGGAGCCCATCCGCCATGAACGTGGCCTTCTACCCGACGCTCATGTGGAATTCGCGATTCGCGTCCCTGTCGGGGGATCCGTTCGACAACCGCGCGGGGTTCTCATTCCCTGAGCCCGAGGGGACGTCGCTCTCCTACCTGCCGCACCTGCTCGACGCGCAGGCCTTCATCCCGCCGACCGAGCGGAACGAGGTCGCCGGCTTCACGTTCCGCGGTGACAATCACGAGATCCGCGAGGAGGTGCTGCGCCGGCTGAACGCCAACGCGACCTACCGCGACCTGTTCGCCGCGTCGTTCCCCCAAGTCCACGCGGGCGCACCGGTCTCCTTCGACCATTTCGGCAAGGCGCTCGCGGAGTTCGAATTCACACTCACGAGAGCGAACGCGCCGATCGACCGCTACGCCCGGGGCGAGCTGACCGCGATGAGCGAGGGGCAGAAGCGCGGCGCGCTCCTCTTCTTCGGCAAGGCCGGCTGCGTGGGTTGCCACGCCGTGGCGGGGCGGTCGAACGAGATGTTCAGCGACTTCGACCAGCACTCGATCGGGATGCCGCAGGTCTGCCCCGACGTGACCAACGCCCCCTTCGACGGACCGCACGCGGATGAGGACTTCGGACTCGAGCAGGTCAGCGGGCGCATCGAGGATCGCTATCTCTTCCGGACATCACCGCTTCGGAATCTCGCCGTGCAGGCAGCCTTCGGACACAACGGCGCCTTCACGTCGATCGAGGCGGTGGTGCGGCAGCACCTGGATCCCTACACATCCTGCCGCGAGTATTCGACGTCGGGGCTCGACCTGGACCTGAGGCACGCGGTCGGGCCGGTCGAGCCGGTGCTATCCACCGTGGATCCGTTGGTCCGCTCGCCCGCGAGCCCGACCGACCGGGAGATCGGCTGGCTGGTCGAGTTCCTGCGGGAAGGCCTCCTCGATCCGAGAGCGCGCTACGAGACCCTGCGACACCTGATTCCTCCCGCGGTGCCGAGCGGCCGCGCGGTGCTCGTCTTCCAGGCTCCCTCGCCGCGTCCGAAGACCGCGGTGGTCGCGGTGGCCTCGCGCGGGACTCTACTGCACGTCCTGACGCTGAGCCCGGCCATGCCGGCAGCGGGTGGGACCGGACCGATCGCGATCAGCTTCACGCTCGCGGAGCGACGATCGGTGGATGCCCGGATGTACGATGCCACGGGCCAGCTCGTCGCGACGCTGGAGCGGGGGGCGACCTACGAGGCGGGCGTTCACGAGCTGCGCTGGGACGGACGGAACGAGCGGGGCAACCGCGTGGCGCAGGGGGTCTACTTCCTCGCGATGCGGGCCGGCAGCGAGACGGCGCGGGAGCGAATCGTCAAGCTCGACTAGCGCGGCTCAGGCTCGAGGGGACGGCGGCAGCTTCTTCCGGAACTTGAACTGGGACTTGGTCGGCTCGTAGCCGAGACCCTTGTAGAACTCGTGGGCTTCCTTCCGGATCACGTTGGAGCGGACCGAGACCACGGTGTAGCCCCGCTCGCTGGCCCAAGCCTCGGCGGCCGCCACGAGTGTTCGCCCCACGCCCCGTCCCCGCGCCGCCTCGTGCACGACGAGCCCGCCGATCTCCGCGTCCGGATCGGACTCGAGGAGCCGGTTCCCGAACAGGTGGATCCAGCCCAAGATCTTCCCCTCCGCGCCCTCCGCGACCCACACGCGCGCGTCCGGAGCCTCGCCGATCCCCCGGAAGCGCCGGAGTGTCTGCTCGGCCGACGAGGGATAGCCGAGCTGGGTGGAGAGGGCGGCGACGGCGTCGGCATCCCCCTCGGTCATGGGCCGCACTGGAATTGAGCTCGATTTCATGGCGTAATGCGCGCCATGGTGGCTGTCCGGAGGACAAAAGGCAAGGTCGCGCACATCGCCGCAGTCGCCCTGGGCGCGGCGCTCCTCATCGCGGGCTGTTCGGCGGACACGAGCCGCCTCGACCCGGAGCGGGCCCGCCGCCTCCCGCACGAGGGGATCGCGCGGCGCGCGGACAACATCGTGTTCCGGTACACCGCACGGGCGGGCACGCGCGAGGCGAGCTGGGAAGATCGGCGCGGATCGATCGTGGTCACGGGGGAGACGATCCTGATCCACAAGAACGAGAAGATCGGACTCGAGATCACCCCCCGGACGCGTAAGGTCGTGGCCGTGGAGCGACGCGGCCAGCGGGTACGGATCAAGGTGGGAAAGGGGCGAGCGGCTGAAATCTGGTCGTTCGTGCCATCGGACGACGCCCCGGGTTGGGCCGACGATCTGCGGGCGGTGGTCCGGGCGCCGGATCCCGGGTCCCGGGTAGACGCGCCCCCCGACGATCTGCGAGACTGATCGGATGCTGCGACTCCTACCGCAGGAGACCAAGTTTTTCGACCTCTTCGAGGCCCAGGCCGCGAAGGTGCACGAGGCCGCGCGCGCGCTCGAGGAGCTCGCCCGCAACTACGAGCAGGTACAGGAGAAGGCCCGGCACATCAAGGTGCTGGAGACCCAGGCCGACCACATCACCCACGACATCATCGACAAGCTGAACCGGACCTTCATCACGCCGTTCGATCGCGAAGACATCCACGCGCTCGCGAGCGCGCTGGACGACGTCCTCGACAACATCGAAGGGGTGGCGAGCCGGCTCGCGCTCTTCCACATCACCTCGGTGACCCACGAGGTGATCCAGCTCACGTCGATCATCGAGCAGGCCTGCGGAGCCATGCGCCAGGCCATCGCCCATATGCGTGACTTCACGAAGATCAGCGAGTACCTGATCCAGATCAACCACCTCGAGAACGAGGCCGACACGATCTCCCGCACGGCCACCGCGGACCTCTTCCGCGATGCTGCGGACTTCCGCGAGCTGATCAAGTGGAAGGAGATCTACGGGCGGCTCGAAGCGACGACCGACGACTGCGAGGACGTGGCCAACATCCTGGAGGGGATCGTCGTCAAGAACACCTGACGACCTCCACCGCGCGTTGCACGATGCGTTCACCGCGTACGTCATCGCGATCGTCATCCTCGCCCTCATCTTCGACTTCCTGAACGGCTTCCACGACGCAGCCAACTCCATCGCCACCGTCGTCTCGACCCGCGTGCTCTCCCCCCGCAAGGCGGTGGCCTGGGCGGCCTTCTTCAACTTCGTGGCGGCCTTCGTCCTCGGCACGCACGTGGCCAAGACGATCGGAAGCGGCATGATCGACC
>JAEHDN010000150.1 GCA_016880395.1 Candidatus Eiseniibacteriota bacterium | reverse complement strand
GTGGCTCGAGCGCGATCAGGACGTGCGGGAAGGTGCCGTGCCCCGGGGTGTCGCGCGCGATGAGGACCCGGATGGGCCGCTCGACCTCGACTCCTCGCGGAACGTACACGACGGCGCCGCCCGAGGCGAGCGCCGCCTGGAGACCCGTGAACCGACTCTCGCCATAGCGGACGGTGTCGCCGAGGAGCCGCTCCAGGAGCGCCGGCTGCCGCCGCGCCATCTCGGCGAGCGGCATCAGGGTCACGCCCTTGCGCGCCACCTCGTCGTCGATCTCGCGATGGACCACGCCGGAGTCGATCTGGACGATGAGCGCCGAGCGCTCGGACGCCGGGCCGATCTCCTCACGGATCGGAGCGGGCAGGTCGGCGAACGAGGCCACCGCGGAACGGGACACGCGGTCCACGAGGAGGCGATTCCATCCGGCGCCGCTCACGTCGGTGCGGCGCCACAGCTCCTCGAGGCGCCCCGGAAGCGGGGTCCTCTCGGCGAACGCCCACGCTTCGACGCGCCGCCGCGCCAGGAACGCCGGCTCGCCGTCGCGCGCCGAGCGCGCCGCGATGTCGTCGGCCTTGATGGCTTCCAGAGCAATCGGCTCGTCGAGCCGCGCCGGCGCCAGGGTATCGGCAGGATTCACGTGTTCTCTCCGTTCCTGTAAGGGACCGTGTCCGGCGGCCTCAGCCGACCGAACCCTCCATCTGAAGCTGGATGAGCCGGTTCATCTCGACGGCGTACTCCATGGGCAGCTCCTTCGTGATGGGCTCGATGAACCCGCTCACGATCATGGCCGCCGCCTCGGCCTCGGGAATACCGCGGCTCATGAGATAGAAGAGCTGCTCGTCGCCGATCTTCGACACGGTCGCCTCGTGCCCGATCGAGACCTGATCCTCCTCGATCTCCATATACGGGTACGTGTCGGACCGGGAGTGCTCGTCGAGGAGCAGCGCATCGCAGCGCACCGTCGACTTGCAACCCTTGGCGCCCTTGGCGACCTTGATCAGGCCGCGGTAGCCGGCTCGCCCGCCATCCTTGCTGATCGATTTCGAGACGACGCTCGACGTGGTGTTGGGAGCGCCGTGGACCGCCTTGCCTCCGGCATCCTGGTGCTGGCCCTTCCCCGCGAACGCAATCGAGAGGATCTCCGCGTGAGCGCCCGGCTCCATGAGGTAGACACTCGGGTACTTCATCGTGAGCTTGGAGCCGAGATTGGCGTCGACCCACTCCATGGTGGCGTCCTGGTACGCCGCGGCCCGCTTGGTCACGAGATTGAAGACGTTGTTCGACCAGTTCTGGATGGTCGTGTAGCGGCAGCGGGCGCCCTTCTTGACGATGATCTCCACGACGGCCGAGTGGAGCGAATCGCTCGCATAGATCGGCGCCGTGCAGCCCTCGACGTAGTGCACCCACGCGCCCTCGTCCACGATGATGAGGGTGCGCTCGAACTGTCCCATGTTCTGGGCGTTGATCCGGAAGTAGGCCTGGAGCGGCATGTCCACCTTCACGCCCTTCGGCACGTAGATGAACGAGCCCCCGCTCCACACGGCGCTGTTGAGCGCGGCGAACTTGTTGTCGCTCGGCGGAATGATCGTGCCGAAGTACTGGCGGAAGAGGTCCGGGTGCTGCTCGAGCGCCGACCCCGTGTCGAGGAAGATGACTCCCTTGTCCGCCAGGTCCTGCTTGATCTTGTGATACACCGTCTCCGAGTCGTACTGCGCGCCGACGCCGGAGAGGAACTTCTGCTCCGCCTCGGGAATGCCGAGACGATCGAAGGTGCGCTTGATGTCCGCGGGCACCTCGTCCCAGTTCTTGGTCTGCTCCTCGGTCGGCTTCAGGTAGTAGAAGATGTTCTGGAAGTCGATCTCCCCGACGTTGCCACCCCAGTTGGGGAGCGGCTTCTTCTCGAACTGCTCGAGTGCCTTCAGGCGGAAGTCGCGCATCCAGGCCGGCTCCCCCTTCATGGCCGAGATCTCCTCGACGACGCTCTTGTCGAGACCCCGCCGGCTCTTGAAGACCGGCGCGATGTCGTCGTGGAACCCGAACTTCTCCTTGTAGCCTTCCCGGATGTCGAGTGTCTGCTGTGGCTCGTTCATGACTTGCCTCCTCCGTCCATGGTCAGGCCGCCTGGATCTCGCGGACCCAGTCGTAACCCTGGGCCTCGAGCTCATGGGCCAGCTCCGGCCCGCCGGACTTCACGATCCGTCCGTCGACCAGCACGTGGACGAACTGGGGCTTGATGTAATTGAGGATCCGCTGGTAGTGCGTGATCAAGAGCACGCCCAGATTCGGACCCGAGAGCGCGTTCACGCCTTCGGAGACGATCCGGAGCGCATCGATATCGAGGCCCGAATCGGTCTCGTCGAGAACGGCGATCTCCGGCTGGAGCACCGCCATCTGGAGGATCTCGGCGCGCTTCTTCTCGCCGCCCGAGAACCCGTCGTTGATGTACCGGCCCGCGAAGGAGTCGTCCATCCTGAGGAGCGCCATCTTCTCCTTCACGAGGGCGCGGAATTCCTTCGGCGGGAGGGGCTTCTCCATGCCCATCTCCTTGCGCCGCGCCGTGAGCGCCATGCGCAGGAAGTTCGCCACGCTCACACCGGGGATCGCGGTCGGGTACTGGAACGCCAGGAAGAGCCCCTTGCGACCACGCTCGTCCGCGCTCAGCTCGAGGACGTCGACCCCGTTCAGATGGATGCTCCCACCCGTGATCTCGTACTTCGGATTGCCCATCAGCGCGTTCGCCAGCGTGCTCTTGCCCGAGCCGTTGGGTCCCATCAGGGCATGGATTTCCCCCTTGTTCACGGCGAGGGAGAGTCCCTTGAGGATGGGCTTTCCTTCGACGGCTACGTGTAAGTCCCGGATCTCGAGCGTGGGCTTCGCGCTGGTCATGGTCTCCTTCCTGTGTCGAGGACGCGGCCTGCGCCGGGTCCCGGTCAGCGGACCTTGCGGTCCGCGCTTGTTATAGGCTGAAGCTCTCCCCGCACCCGCACGACTTCTTGACGCGGGGGTTGTTGAACTGGATGCCGCTCCCCAGGAGACCGCGCGCATAGTCAACGGTCGTGCCGCGAAGGATCTCGAGCGAGCGCGGGTCCACGTACACGGTGAGATCGTCGTAGTGGAGCACGAGATCGCCGGCGCGCTCCGACGTCGTGAAGCCCATGAAGTAGCTGTATCCGGAGCACCCGCCGGCCTTCACGCCGAGGCGGAGGGCCTGTCCTTCCTTGCCTTCCTTGGTGCGGATGCGCTTCACCCAGTCGACCGCGGCCGGGGTCAGGGCGAGCGTCTCCGGTTGGGCCGCAGCGGGCTCGGCGCTCTGTGGTGCGGACGGCACCTGCTGGCGGCTGGTCTGGCTCATGATGGGTTCTCCGACATCGCGAGAAGGGGAATCAATCCGGGCACCGGATTCGAGTGGAATCCCGCGACCAGCGCGGGCTCGCTCGTCATCCCGTGATCGACCGGGCAGTGGGGGCAATCCTCCTGCGTCGTTCGGGGGGGCCGGCATTCCTGGCACGCCCCGAGGTACTCGAGCGAGCCCCTGAGCTCGCGCTCGAGCGCCTGATAGCGCAGGATCGCCTGCCTCGTCTCCGCCAGTCGCTTCTCGAAGATCTCCCGGATCCGGTTCATCGCGTCCGGTCCGTAGCGCGTGCTGCGCCAGGCGCGAAGGAGCGACTGGATCTCGTGGAGCGAGAAGCCGCTATCTTGCAACAGCTCGATCCACCGGATGCGCGTCTCGGCCGCGCCGTCGTAGAGGCGGAAACCTCCCTGCGACCGCGCGGTCGGGGTCAGGAGCCCGAGCTCCTCGTACAGGTGAAGCGCGCGAGCCGATTTCCCGGTGCGGCGCGCGAGATCACCGATCTTCCAAAGCTTCGTCATGGATTCCATGTCGGTGGGCGTCCTCCTTACCGGATCGTACCCTTACGCGCACGTGAGGGTCCAGGGAAAAGGACGGCTGGCTGGGTGCGATCCCCCAGGGGCGACCGGCCAGCGTCCTGGGTTCTAGGCCATTGTGGACATTCAGGTTAGATTTTGGGTCTCCCAGGAGAGAGACCCGCATCAGAAGGGAACAAGCGAGGCGCCGCCTGGTATCCCCCGCCAGGCGCCTTCAGCTTTGATGGACGGCCGGCCACCACGATCCAGGGAGGTGCCCCTTGCATCGATTGTCTCACCTTATCGGAACCACGTCCCTGCTGGCCCTTCTCGCCCTGAGCGGGCTGAGCTGCAACTCCGACGACAATCCGACTGGACCTGGAGGAGGCGGTGGAGGCGCCGACAGGACCATCACCATCGTGGGTATGAACGGGGCCAGCTCCTACTCCCCGAGCCCCGACACCGTGAATGTCGGTCAGACCGTTGCCTGGCACAACGCCGACGCGAGCACGCACACGGCCACTGCGAATGGCGGCGCCTTCAACACGGGCAACATCGGCGGCGGCTCGACCAGCGCCGCGATCACGATGAACACGGCCGGAAGCTTCCCGTACCACTGCTCGATCCACCCGACGATGACCGGAACGCTCGTCGTCCTCGTGCCCTAGCGCGCTAGCCGAGCGGTCAGCGCCGTCTGAGTCCGCCGGCGCGCACTCGTCGCTGGGTCGCGCCGGCCGGGTGCGCCCTGCCTCCACCCGCAGGGACGGACTCCACGGTCGTCCACGACACGAAGGGCAGTAGTCTCGGGACGCCTCCGTGCGTCCCCCAGGGGGCAGGGCTCTGGAGTGCTCCGATGGGGGCGATCCGCGGGATACCGAGATCGGCGAAGCGGGCGGCCAGGCGCGCGCGCTCCGGTCCGCGCGCCTCGAGGCCCAGCGCCTCGATCGCGCCGGCTGCGGGCGCGAGGACGCGCACGGCCTCTTCCGGCCCGTCGACCGCGTGCACGCGAACGGTGCGCCGCATCGGCCCCGGCTCGAATCGTGCGCGATCGTCGACGATGACCGTCCATGCCGTCGAACCCGAAGACTCCAGGACTCGCGTCACGGTCGCGATGCCGGCGGACTCGAAGCGAGCCTGTGCGCGCGCGAGCTGCACGCGCGCGGCCTCCTCGTCCGCGGGAGGCGCCGCTGGGAGATCCTTCGACGCTTCCTCGAGGGCCGC
>JAEHDN010000149.1 GCA_016880395.1 Candidatus Eiseniibacteriota bacterium | reverse complement strand
GTAGTCGCGGCAGGTGCCGCAGCCGTGGCACATCTCGATCATCGCCCGGTAGTCGGGCTCGTCGAACACGGTGCCGGTCGGAACGAACGTGTTCGTGTAGCGAAGATGCGAGGCCGGGAAGGTCGCCTCCTCGGAGATCACGACGCCGGGGTTCAGGATCCCGTCGGGGTCGAGGGCGCGCTTCACGGCGACCATGACCGGATATGAGCGCGGATACTGGCGGCGCAGGTAGGGGGCGCGGAGGATGCCGTCCCCGTGCTCGCCGGTGATGGTGCCGCCGAGCCGCCACGTCAGCTCGAACGCCTCCTCGGTCATCGCGGCCATGCGCGGGACGAACGTGGCCTCGTGTGGGTCCATGAGCGGCGTGACGTGGACGTTCCCGTTCCCCGCGTGCCCGAAGATCACGTACGGCGTGCGATGTCGCGCGAAGATGACCCGGAGACCTTCGATGTACTGCCCGAGCTTCTCCACCGGGACCGCCGTGTCGTCGATGAAGTTCATCGGCTTCTCGATGGGCGAGCTGCGGTAGACGAGAGGCAGGGCCGCCCGCCGTACGGACCAGAGCGCGGCCCGCTCCTCCGCGGAGCGCGCGGCGCGGAAATCGAGCACCATCCCGCGGCGCGGCGCCACCCACTCCTCGAGCGCCGCGAGGCCGGTTCGCGCCTCCTCGTCGGTCTCTCCCTCGAACTCGACGAGAAGGCCGGCGACGAACTTCTCCGGGACGAGGTCACGAAGATCGGCGCGGTGCTCGCGCACGAAGGCGAGGAACGTGTAATCCATCGCCTCGACCGCGGACGCGCCGAGGCGGCGGGCCTCGAGCACGGCCTCGCTCGCGTCGAGCCAGCTCAGGAAGTAGAGGAGCGCCACGGACGTGGCCTGCGGCTTCCGCACGAGCCGCATCGACACCTCGGTGACGATGCCGAGCGTGCCCTCGGAGCCGACGATGAGCCGGAGCGGGTCGAAGCGGGGCGGGATCGACGAGACGGGGTCGCCGGGATTCCACGCTCCCCAGAGGTCGTAACCGCAGGAGTTCTTGCTCGCCTGCACCCGCTCGGGGAGGAATTCGGGCGCGCCCTGCCGGAGGATGCCGGTCAGCTCCGCGTCGAGCCTCTGCCAGAGGGCCCCCTCGGAGCCCCCCTTCTCGATCCTCGCGATCGAGCCGTCGTAGAGCACCATCTCGAGCGAGAGGACGTGGTCCCGTGTGGCGCCGTGACGCAGGCTGTGCGCTCCGGCCGCGTTCGTCCCCACGTTCCCGCCGATCGTGCAGAAATCGCCGCTCGAAGGGTCGGGGCCGAGGCGCAGGCCATGCGGCGCGGCCGCGCGCTGGACGCGGGTGTGGATCGCGCCCGGCTCCACGCGAACGAGCTTCCGCTCCCGGTCGACTTCGAGCACGCGGTTCATGTGGGCCGAGAAATCGAGAATGATTCCCTCACCCACAGCCTGGCCGGCGAGGCTCGATCCGCCCCCGCGGGGCGTGATCGGGATGCCGTGGGCGCGGGCGAACGACACCACGCGCGCGACATCCTCCGCCGTCTTGGGCGAGACCACGGCCCGGGGCGTGCGCCGGAAGATCGACGCGTCGGTCGTGAAGAGCGAGCGCGTGATGGGATCGGTGCGGACCTCGCCCTCCAGGAGGGGGGCAAGGTCCCGAGCGATCGGATCGGAGGCGGCGGCGGGATCGGGAGGTCGGGTCATGGGACTTGAGTGCCGCGCATCCTCTCGGCCGCGGCGCGCCGAGGGATCAGGCGCGTTCCATTAAGAAACGATCGTAGAGCAGCGCTGCGATTGCGCCACCCAGCATGGGGCCGGCCCAGTAGAGCCATTGATCCTGCCAGTAGCCCGAGATCAACGCGGGACCGAAGGCGCGGGCCGGGTTGAACGACGCGCCCGTGAGCGCGCCCCCCACGAGGATGTTCCCCACGAGGGTCAGCCCGATGGCGAGCCCCGCAAACCCTTTGGATGCCCGCGGGTCGACGGCGGACCCGAAGATCACGATGACCAGGAGGAATGCCATGAGCCCTTCGAGGACCATGGCCAAGAGCGGGCTCACCCCCGCCGCGACGGTGGGAACCCCCAGATGCGCTTCCGTGGGTCCGTGCCAGGCGCACTTCAGCGCCCAGGCAGCCAGAGAGGCCCCCACGAGCTGGGCGATCCAGTAAGAGATCGCCCCCCCGAAGCTGATCCGCCGCACGACGAGCGCGCCGAACGTCACGGCCGGATTGAAGTGCCCGCCCGAGATGTGGCCGAAGGCATAGATCATGACGAGGATCGCGAGCCCGTGCGCGACGGCGATGCCGGTCATGCCGACCATCTGGGTCGCGCTCTGGGTCAGGATGGCACCTGCGCCGAAGAAGATGAGCGTGAAGGTGCCGATCAGCTCCGCCAGGAATTTCTTCCCTTCGAGGCCCATCCGGTCCCCCCTGTGTTAGAGCGTCGCCACCGTCTTCTTGTCGAGCCGCCTCGTCAGCTCCACCAGCAGCTTGACCGCGTTGTCGTAGTCCTTGCGGTCCATGATGGTCGAGTGGCTGTGGATGTACCGCGTCGCAATGAAGATCACGAGCGAGGGGACGCCGGTATCGTAGATGTGGAAACGGCCTGCATCGGTGCCGCCGCGCTCGACCGTGCCCAGATGGTAGGTGATCTTGTTCTTCTCGCAGACATCGACCGCGAGGTCGCGGAGACGCCGGTTCGGGATCATGCTCGCGTCGTAGACGAGGATTCCGACGCCCGCCCCCAGCTTCTCGTCGCCGTCGCCGAGCGAGCCCGGCGTGTCGTGGGCGATGCCCACGTCGACCGCGATCGCCACGTGCGGCTTCACGGAGGCGACGCTGGTCGCCGCGCCGCGGAGCCCGACCTCCTCCATCGTGGAGGCGACGCCGTAGAACGTGTTGGGATGCGTGCTCGCCTTGAGCTTGCGGAGGGTGTCGACCACCATCGCGCAGCCGACCCGGTTGTCGATCGCCTTGGCGAGGTAGAGCCGCTCGTTCCCCATCGTGGTGAACGGGGCATCGGGGATGATGGGATCGCCGGGCGAGATGCCGAGCTTCTTCCGGACGTCGAAGTAGGTGGTCGCGCCCACGTCGATGAACATGTCCTTCAGGTCCATGACCTTCCGGCGCTCTTCGTCCTGCAGCTCGTGCGGCGGCTTGGAGCCGACCACGCCGATCACGTCCCCCTTCTTCGTGCGGATGCGCACCTTCTGCGCCAGCAGCACGTGCCCCCACCAGCCGCCCATCGGAAGGAACTTGATGAACCCCTCGGGCGTGATCCCCTTGACCATGAACCCGACCTCGTCCATGTGTCCGGCGACCATGACCCGCGGCTCGTCGGCGGTCCCGCGCTTCTTGCAAATGATGCTGCCGAGGCCGTCCTGCGAGATCTCGCCGAGCCCTTTCAGCTCCTTGCGCATGAGTCCGGCGATCTCTCCCTCGTGGCCCGGCGGCCCGAAGGCTTCGGTCAACTCCTTGAGCAGTGTGTACGTCGCGTCCATCCGCAAGGCTCCTTGGGGGTTGAGATTGTGAAATCGGGAAGCCGTCAGTATCGGCCCGGGGTGGTGCCATGTCAAGGCGGCCCCCCGGGAAAGGCGGGGCCGGGCGGGCCCCGCCGGGGGTCTACTTCCCCACCGCCGGCCTGGCCTGGGCGGCCACCATCCGGGCCAGCTCGTCCCGGGAGACCTCGGCCCGGTTCCCGCGCATCGGCCAGGACTGGACGAGGCGATTCACGTCGACCCGCTCCTCGTCCAGGGTCGCGAGAAGCTTCGAGGCCCGGCGCGACGCGCGAAGGGTCCCGTTCACCGTCACCCAGCCGAGCTCGGTCTCGAAGAGGAGCTTGGCCCTGGGGAGCCAGAAGACCACGAACTCCGCCGTGTGCTGCGAGCGAT
>JAEHDN010000148.1 GCA_016880395.1 Candidatus Eiseniibacteriota bacterium | reverse complement strand
GGGACGAAGTACGTCGCGGTGCTCCTGGCCGCCGGCATCGACGGCCCGAAGAGCCTCTTCGAGTACACGGAGGAGTCGCTGCTCAAGCGCCTGGGCGAGGTGCTCGTCGAGAAGAAGCTGATGGGCGCGGCGCCGACGCGTGAGGAAATCGCGACCTGGTTCGCGGACGTGAAGCCGGTGGTCGTCGCCACGTAGCACACGCGGCAGCGGGGGAGGCGTGCCGGAACCCGACACCTCGACCGACCATCGCCTCTCGCTTCAGATCGGCCACGATCGCAAGATCGTGGCCGATTTTCTATTGTGGGGCACCGACTGGATGGGCGCATGACGCCCACGGCTCACCGTGGGAAGAGAAGGAAGGCGAGCGACACGAGGGGCGCGTAGACGCAGAAGAGGACCATGCAGAAGCCGAGGATCTCGCGGAAGTCGAGACGCGCCGCGGCGAGGAGCGGGATCGCCCAGAAAGGCTGGATGATGTCGGTCATCATGTCCCCCCACGCGTAGGCGGTCACCACCTTGGCCGCCGGCACGCCGAGGCTCTTCCCCGCGGCGAGGACGTACGGCGCTTCGATGGCCCACTTGGACCCGCCCGAGGGGACGAAGTAGTTCACGATGCCCGAGTACCAGTAGACGAGGAGCGGATACGTGGAGGGGCTCGCGATCCGCACGAAGCCGTCCGCCAGGATCTCGGCCAGTCTGGTGGACTGGATGATCCCGTACATGCCGGCGTAGAGCGGGAACTGGAGGATGATCCCGTAGACGAGCGAGCCCGCCTCCTCGGCCGCGGCCACCAGCGAGGCCGCCGAGGGGTGGAGCGCGATCGCGAGCCCAAGCATGACGAAGTTGAGCGCGTTGAGGGTGACCGGATGCTGCGGTCGCGCGAGGTAGGTGCCGAGCCAGAACAGCGCCAGCGCGCCAAACGTCCAGTTGAGGAGCGGCGAGTACTCGAGCCTCGCCGCGGGCGCGGCGCCCTCCGCCCCGGACGGACGAGCCGGGGGCGCGAAGCTCCGGATCGCGGCGAGCTGCGCCTCGCTCGCGACGACGGTGCGCTCGCGCGGCGGATGGAGGAGCGGCGTGATCGCGGTGAAGACCAGGATGACGACCGCCACGAGCACGAGGTTGAAGGGGGAGAAGATCGTCTGCCCCACCGGGATCAGCCCGATCTCCTTCTCGAGGAAATGCCCCGGCGTGGCGACCAGGAGCAGCGCCGAGGCCGAGAGTCCGGCGTGCCACGTCGTTCCCATGCCGAGATAGGCCGCCGCGACAAGGAGCCGGTAGTCCACGCCGGTCCGGCCGCGGCCGATCTCCCGGACGAGCACCGCGCTCCCCACGATGCTGAGGCCCCAGTGCACGAGCGCGAGGAGCATCGACACGAGCGCGGTGAGGAGGATCGACTCCCGCGGGCTTCGCGGGAGCGACGCGAGCCTGGCGAGGAGCCTGGCCACGGGAGGCGACACCGCGACGATGCTCCCCGTGAACATCACGAGGCACATCTGCATGGAGAAGGGCAAGAGCTCCCAGAAGCCGTCGCCCCAGGCCCGCACGCAGTCGAAAAAGGATGCCTTCGCGAGAAGGAGCGCGAGCGCGAGGACGATCAGCGTGAGGAGCCAGGCGATCGTGAACGCGCCCGGGATCCAGCGCTGCGTCCACTCGTTGAGCCGCACCGCGGCCCGCGACATGCTCCCGATCATGGGCCCTCCGCGCATCTCCACGGCCTGGACGAATCCGCTTCCGGCCGGCATCCTAACCGAACCGCCCCTTGGGCGTCTTGGCCGGCAGGGGTATGATGCACGGATGCTCGACGATCCACGGATGCCGCGGCCCGCTCGCCGCCCTTCCCTGCCCCCGGTCGCCACCTATCTGCGCGCGACGCTCGCTCTCGGACGTGCCGCCATCGGTCCCGCCCTGCCGGCGCTCGCGCTCCTCTACTTCTATCGCCTCGGCATGGGCCTCTACCTCACCATGTCGATGGATCCCGTCGCAACGTTCGAGGATCTGGACCGAGGGGCCATCGCGACCGCGGCGCTGATGCGGGCCGCAGGGTACCTTCCCCTCGTCGTGCTGATCTACGCGCCGTTCCTCCTCCTCCTCGACGGGATCCTGCGCGGGGTTCCGCGGTCCCTTGGGGAGTGCGTGCGCACGGTGCTCGAGCGCATGGTTCCGTTCCTCCTGTCCGCGATCGCCCAGATCCTGATCGTGTTCGGCCCACCGATCCTCCTGCTCGGCGGCGCGGCTCTGCTCGTCCGCGCCTTTCCCGGTCGCCCCGAGGAGCTGGCCCGCGCCATCGCGATCGTCACCCTGATTCCCTGTTTTCTCTACATCGTCCTCATGCTCTTCCTCCTGTGGTTCGCATTCCCGGTGCTGGTCCTGGACCGTCGGGGCCCGCTCCAGTCGATCCGCATCAGCTTCGGCCTGGTGGCCTCTCACTTCGGCGGGATCCTGGGGCGGCTCCTGGTCACCTTCTTCCTCCTCGTCATCGCGGCCGTGGTCCTGTCGTTGCCGGCTTCGTTCCTCCAGGTGGGCGCCGCGGCCGCGGGGGCCGACCATCCCGCGATCAAGATCGCCATGGTGATCTGGACGTCGGCCGTGTCGGCGCTCCTCTTCCCCTTCCTTCTCGCATCGCTGATGGTGATGTACCGCTCGATCGCGCCGGCCCCCGCCGGCTCCGGGGCCGTGGCGGGCGCCGAGGCTCTACCCGAGCCGCACCGCGCCACGTCGCCGTTCCAGTTCGAGTAGCGCTCCTTGCGGGTGGGTCGCGCTCCCGGCCTCGTCTATACCGAGGCCTACTACGCGAACATCGGGCTCCACGTCTTCCCCATGCAGAAGTTCCGGATGCTCCGAGACGAGATCGTCCGCCGCGGACTCGCGTCCGGGGCGGACTTCGTGGAGCCCGTGCCGGCCACGCGCGAGCAGGTCGCGCGGGTTCACGACGGGGCGTACATCGACAAGCTCCTCCACGGCACGCTCACACCGCTCGAGGAGGCGGTGCTCGAGCTGCCCTGCTCGAAGCGTCTCGTGGACGCCTCGTTTCTCTGCGCGGGGGGCAGCATCCGGGCGGCGAGGCTCGCCCTCGAGCGCGGCGCAGGGATCAACCTGGGCGGAGGCTTCCATCACGCGTTCGCCGATCACGGCGAGGGCTTCTGCGTTCTGAACGACGTGGCCATCGCGCTCCGCGACGTGCTCCAGGACGGCGCCATCGCGCGCGCCGCGGTCATCGACGTGGACGTTCATCAGGGCAACGGGACAGCCGCCATCTTCCACGGCGACCCTGCGGTCTTCACCTTCTCGATCCACGAGGAGGACAACTACCCGCCCGTCAAGCCACCGAGCGATCAGGACGTCGGCCTGGATCGCGGAACCGGCGGAGCCACGTACCTGGCCGCCCTGGAACACTGGGTGCCGCGCATCCTCGATGGCCATCGGCCGGACCTGGTCGCGTACGTCGCCGGGGCCGATCCCTTCGAGGAGGACCAGCTCGGGGGCCTGGCCCTGACGCGGGAGGACCTCCGTTCGCGCGATCGCCTCGTCTTCGGTGCGGCGCGGGAGCGGTCGGTGCCGGTGGTTGCCTTCCTGGCGGGCGGCTACGCCCGCCGGGTCGAGGACACGGTCGCCATCCACGCGGACATGGTCGAGGAGGCGTTCCGCTCGCTGGGATCGTAGTCCTCCGGCGACACCGTCCATGTCGCCTGACGACGACAATTTCCTGTTCGTTTCCGGGGCGAAGGACGTTTAGGAGGGTACAAGTCCGGCAAATCCCGACGTTCAATTTGTGGAATTTCCACCGTTGGGGGCCGGAACTGGTGTGGCTACGCGGCCGTGACGTACGGCCGCGTAATAGTTTGCTGAATCGCCGGACGCCCTGTCCGCTTGGCACAGCAGGTGCGAGCGGGCGAATCAGGGCTCCGAGACGGTGGGACGATCCGGTGCGCTGCCGGTGAGCGGCCGGACCGGGGACGTATGCGCCGTGGGGGCGCTCTCCGGTGAGCGACGCTCTCGTCCCCCCCTTCCGGGATCGACGTCGTGCCTGCACGGGGGTCAGGCCGACGCGCGTCCCCCGAGCAAGCTTGCCTGCTTGCGGGTGAGGGAGCGAAAGGGACGCCGTTCTTGTGTGGGGCGCGAGGGTGGTGTGGGTCCTCTTGGACGGGCCCGGCACGGAGCACTGTGCCGGGCCCGAATCCTTTATGCTCGTGGGACGTCCTGCCCCGGACCTTTCCACGGAGGGCTCCCATGCGAACCCTGCTCGGATGGCTCGCGCTTCTCGTAGCGCTGGCTTCGTGCTCCGCCACGTCCGACCTGGACACGGCCTCGCAGAGTGCGAGCGCCAAGGCCGCGATCGACACGCTCTGGATGCACTATGCCGACGCCGCCGACCGGCGCGATTCGATCCTCTTCGACAGCCTCTTCGCCGACGATGCGACCGTCGCCTTCTCGAACGCTCCCACGGTCACCGGACGCGCCGCGGTGCTGGAATTCCTGACCTCTCTCTATGCCTCCGTGGACGTCACGAACTTTCGCGTGGTGCCCGAGGACATGAGGGTGGCGGGAGGCATGGCCGCGCAAAGCGGAACGCTGGACGAGGAGTTCACCGAAGAGGGCAAGGCGAAGGTGCAGAGGGGGCGGTACACGCTGCTCCTGGACCAGGGGCCCGACAAAGCCTGGCGGATCCACCGCTTGGTCGCGATCGTGGACTCGACGACGGTGCGGGCGGGATCGCCGAACCCCTGACACGGAGGAGCGGAGAGGCGCGGGGTCGCTCGTCATGAAGCAGAAGCGGGATGGAGCTTGCGCTCCACCCCGCTCTGGTTTCACTGCGACCCCTTCGATGCCCGAGCCTTCCATGCGCAGGCATCCGGCGGGGGCCGGCCGGTTGTTCTAGTACATGTCGTCGTAGCCGCCGCCGCCACCGCCCGGAGGCATCGCGGCCGGCTTCTTCCTCTCGGGAATCTCGGTGACCAGAGCCTCGGTCGTGAGGAGCAGGCTCGCCACGGACGCCGCGTTCTGGAGCGCCGTGCGGGTCACCTTCGTCGGATCGACCACGCCCGCCTCGTACAGATCCTCGTACTTCTCGGTGGCGACGTTGAAGCCGGTCGACTTCTTCTCCTTCTTCACGTGCTCGACGATCACCGAGCCCTCGAGCCCGGCGTTGTTCACGATCTGACGGAGCGGCTCCTCGAGCGAGCGGCGCACGATGTTCGCGCCGATCAGCTCGTCGCCCGTGAGCTGGAGCTTCTCCACGGCCGGCACGCAGCGCAGCAGGGCCACGCCGCCACCCGGCACGATCCCCTCCTCGACGGCCGCGCGGGTCGCATGGAGCGCGTCCTCGACACGGGCCTTCTTCTCCTTCATCTCGGTCTCGGTCGCCGCGCCGACGTTGATGACGGCCACGCCGCCGGCGAGCTTCGCGAGACGCTCCTGGAGTTTCTCCTTGTCGTAGTCGGAGGTCGTGTCCTCGATCTGCTTCTTGATGAGGGTGATCCGGCCCTGGATGTCGGCCTGCTTGCCGACGCCCTCGACGATCGTGGTGTTCTCCTTGTCGACCGTGACGCGCTTGGCGCGGCCGAGGTCCTCGACCTTCACGTTCTCGAGCTTGATCCCGAGGTCCTCGGTGATCAGCTTGCCGCCCGTCAGGATCGCGACGTCCTCGAGCATGGCCTTCCGGCGGTCGCCGAAGCCCGGCGCCTTGACGGCACAGGCCGAGAGCGTGCCGCGGAGCTTGTTGACGACCAGGGTCGCCAGCGCCTCACCCTCGACGTCCTCGGCGATGACCAGGAAGGGCTTGCCCTTCTGGGCCACCTTCTCGAGGAG
>JAEHDN010000147.1 GCA_016880395.1 Candidatus Eiseniibacteriota bacterium | reverse complement strand
ATCCGCGGGTCCAACTACGCCTCCCCGTCTTCCTCCGTCTCCTCGACGCGAGCCACGTCGATGAGCTGATCGCCCGCCTCGAGCTGGATGAGGCGGACGCCCTGGGTGTTGCGGCCGATCTCGGAGATCCCTTTCACCTGGGTCCGGATGACGATGCCGCCGCGCGTGATCAGCATGACCTCGTCCTCGGGAACGACCTCGAGCGCGACCACGACGCTGCCGTTTCGCTCGGTGGTCTGGATGGAGATGATCCCCTTGCCGCCGCGTCCGGTGATCCGGTACTCGGCGATCGGGGAGCGCTTGCCGAAGCCGTTCTCGGTCGCGACCAGGATGCTCGCCTCGCGGCGGACGGCGATCACGCCGACGACGGCGTCGTTCTCCTCGAGCGTGACCCCGCGGACGCCGAACGCGGTGCGGCCCATCGGCCGGACCTCGGTCTCCTTGAAGCGGATGGCCTTGCCGTTCCGCTTGGAGAGAATGATGTCCTGCGTGCCATCGGTCACCACCGCGTCGATGAGGGAGTCGTCGGTGTCCACGCCGATCGCCACGATGCCCCCGCGGCGCGGGTTCGCGAACGCGGAGAGCGGCGTCTTCTTGACGGTGCCGCCCCGCGTGCAGAGGAAGATATAGCGGTCCTCCTGGAACTGCTTCACCGGCACGACCGCAGCGACCCGCTCGCTCTGCGACATCTCGACCAGGTTCACGATGGCCTTGCCCTTCGCGGTGCGGCCGCCCTGGGGGATCTCGTGCACCTTGAGCCAGTGGACGCGCCCGCGGTCGGTGAAGACCAGGATGTAGCTGTGGGTGGATGCGATGAAGAGGTGCTCGATGAAGTCCTCTTCCCGCGTGCCGGCGCCCGTGATGCCCCGCCCACCGCGCCGCTGGCTGCGGTAGGTCGTCACCGGGAGGCGCTTGATGTAGCCCGCGTGCGAGATCGTGATCACCATGTCCTCCTCGGCGATCAGATCCTCGATCTCGAACTCGCCCGAGGCGGACACGATCTGCGTGCGGCGCTCGTCGCCGAAGCGCTCCCGGATCTCCGCCAGGTCATCGCGGATGATGCGGAGCACCTGGGCGGGCGATTCGAGGATCGCGCGGAGCCGCTCGATGAGCTGGATCACCTCGAGGTACTCGTCCTCGATCTTCTTCCGCTCGAGACCGGTGAGCCGGGAGAGCCGCATCTCGAGGATCGCGCTCGCCTGGATCTCGCTCAGCCCGAAGCGGCTCTGGAGCCCTTCGCGCGCGGCCTCGACGTTGGCGGAGGCCTTGATGAGCGCCACGATCTCGTCGATGTGGTCGAGGGCGATCTTGAAGCCCTCGAGGATGTGCGCGCGCCGCTCCGCCTCGGCGAGGTCGAAGCGGGTCCGCCGCACCACGACTTCCTGGCGGTGCGCGACGTAGTGCTGGATCATCTCCTTCAGCGTGAGCGTCATCGGCCGATTGCCGACCAGCGCGAGGAGGTTCGAGCCGAAGGTGGTCTGCATCTGGGTGTGCTTGAAGAGCTGGTTCAGGATCACCTTGGGCTGCGCGTCCCGCTTCAGCTCGATCACGATGCGCATGCCCTCGCGGTCCGACTCGTCGCGCAGGTCGGAGATGCCGTCGAGCACGCCGTCCTTGACCAGATCCGCGATCTTCTCGAGGAGCGCTGCCTTGCTCACCATGTAGGGGATCTCGGTCACGATGATCGCCTGGCGGTCCTTCTTGATCTCCTCGATCGTGGCGAGCGAGCGGACCGTGATGTGCCCGCGGCCGGTCGTGTAGGAGTCGATGATCCCCTGACGGCCGTAGATCACGCCGCCGGTCGGGAAGTCGGGCCCCTGCACGATCAGCAGCAGGTCCTCGTGTGGGCAGTCCGGGTTCTCGATGACGTGATGGATGGCGTCGACGATCTCGCGCAGGTTGTGCGGCGGGACGTTGGTCGCCATGCCGACCGCGATGCCCGACGAGCCGTTCACGAGCAGGTTCGGCACCGCCGATGGCAGCACCACCGGTTCCTCGCGCGACTCGTCGTAGTTCGGCCGCATGTCGACCGTGTCCTTCTCGATGTCGCGGAGCATCTCCTCGGCGAACTCGGTGAGCCTCGCCTCGGTGTAGCGCTCGGCCGCGGGGGCGTCTCCGTCCACCGAGCCGAAGTTCCCCTGGCCGTCGACGAGCGGATACCGCAGGGAGAACGGCTGCGCCATCCGCACGAGCGTGTCGTAGATGGCCGTATCGCCGTGCGGGTGGTAGTTGCCCATGACCGCGCCGACGACGTTT
>JAEHDN010000146.1 GCA_016880395.1 Candidatus Eiseniibacteriota bacterium | reverse complement strand
GCGGCCTCGGGGCCGCAGGCCGCGGAGGGCGATTCCGCCGCGGCCGGAGCGGCCTCGGCGCGCACGCGCCGCACGCGCCCCATGCCGGCGGAGGAGGAAGCGGAGCTGGAGCAGGCGTTCGCCACGCCGCCTCCCGCGCCGCCCAAGGAGTCGCGTCCGCGGATCATCGGACGGAAGGAAGGGGGCGAGCCCCTCGCGATCCCGTTCCCGCCTCCCGCCGCGGCCACCGGTGCGCCGGCCGCGATGGAGCGCTCCACCGCGCGCGAGGAGCGACGGCGTTCCGCCGAGCCCTCTCCCGAGAGCGCGCTCGGTCTCGGCCCGGCCGCGGCGCCGGAGGCGGCGCTACCGCCGATCGACCTCCTCGACCAGCACGAGAGCCGGCAGGTCGCGATCGAGGAAGCCGAGCTGCGCGATCTCTCGCGCGTCCTCGAGCGCACGCTGGCGGACTTCGGCGTGGCTGGCAAGGTGTCCGAGGTCCACCCTGGTCCGGTCATCACGCTCTTCGAGTACGAGCCGGCGCCCGGCATCAAGGTGAACCAGATCCTGAACCGGCAGGACGATCTCGCGCTCGCGCTCCGCGCGCAGCGCATCCGGATCGTCGCGCCGATTCCGGGCAAGGCGGCCGTCGGGGTCGAGATCCCGAACCGCGTGAAGGCGCTGGTCTCCTTCCGCGAGATCGTGGCGTCACCGGCGTTCCGAGAGACCGCAGACGCGCTTCCGTTCGCGCTCGGCAAGGACGTCGCGGGCGTGCCGTTCACGGCGTCGCTGGAGCGGATGCCTCATCTCCTCATCGCGGGCGCGACCGGATCGGGGAAGAGCGTCTGCATCAACGCGCTCATCATGAGCCTCCTGCTCCGGCGCACGCCCTCGGAGCTCCGGTTCATCATGATCGACCCGAAGATGCTCGAGCTGACGCCGTACAACGGGATTCCGCACCTCCGTATGCCGGTCGTGACCGATCCGAAGAAGGCCGCCCAGGCGCTCCGCTACTCCGTGAAGGAGATGGAGCGTCGCTACCAGATCCTGGCGAAGCACGGTGCGCGCAACATCGATGCCTACAACCGGCTCGGGCTCGACCCCTCCACCGAGGACGCGAAGCTCCCGTATCTCGTCGTGGTCGTGGACGAGCTGGCCGATCTCATGGCGCTCCTCCCGGCCGAGATCGAGGAGCCGATCAGCCGGCTCGCGCAGATGGCGCGCGCGGTCGGCATCCATCTGATCCTCGCGACGCAGCGCCCGTCGGTCGATGTGATCACCGGCATGATCAAGGCGAACTTCCCGTCGCGGATCGCCTTCCAGGTCGCGAGCCGCACCGACTCGCGCGTCATCCTGGACATGAACGGAGCCGAGAGCCTCCTCGGCCACGGCGACAGCCTCTACCTCCCGGCCGGGAAGCCCGAGCCGTATCGCATCCACGGTTCCTACGTCTCGAGCGAGGAGATCGAGCGCGTCGTCTCGTTCTTGAAGAGCCAGGGGACCGCGCCTGCCGTTATCGACGAGAGCGTGCTCGAGCAGACCTCGGTCACGGAGTCCGACGCGGACGACGATCTCTACGAGGAGGCGATGCGCCTCGTCGTCCTCCACCAGCAGGCCTCGACCTCCATGCTCCAGCGCCGGCTCAAGGTCGGCTACTCGCGCGCGGCCCGCCTGCTCGACCTGCTCGAGGAGCGGGGCGTGGTTGGCCCGTCGGAGGGAGCGAAGGGGCGCGAGGTGCTGCTGAGCGAGCACGACTTCGAGGAGCGCCGGACCCGGATCTCCGAGGTGACCGAGGCGTGATCCGCTCCATTCCGCTCGAAACGGCCCGCCCCCGCGACGAAGGGGCGGACGAGGACCCGTCCCCCGGGGACGCGCGCGTCGCGCTCGTCACGCTCGGCTGCGCGAAGAATCTCGTCGACTCCGAGATCATGGTGGGGCTCCTCGCGCGGGGTGGCTTCCGCACGGCGGCCTCGGCGGATGACGCCGACGTGGCCGTGGTCAACACGTGCGCCTTCATCGGCCCGTCGCAGAAGGAATCGATCGACCGGATCCTCGAGCTCGCGGCGCTCAAGCGCGAGGGACGGCTCGGCGGCATCGTGGTGGCCGGCTGCATGGCACAGCGGTACCAGGCGGATCTCATGCGCGAGATCCCCGAGATCGACGCGGTCGTCGGGACGGGCCAGGTGGACGCCATCGCGCGCGTCGCCCACCGCGTCCGACGGGGGGGCCGCGCCATCGTCGAGGTCGGGCCCGCGGGAACCGCGGTCGATCTCGCGGCGCACCGGGCGCTCTCGACCCCGCGCCACCTGGCGTACCTCCGCATCGCGGACGGGTGCGATTTCCGCTGCACGTTTTGCATCATCCCGCAGCTCCGCGGGGATCTGAGGAGCCGCCCCTTCGAGTCCGTGGTGGAGGAGGCGACCCGCTTGGCGGAGTCGGGCGTGCGGGAACTGCTCCTCATCGCGCAGGACTCGACCTCCTACGGCGAGGATCGCTACGGCTCTTCCCGGCTGCCGGAGCTCCTTCGCGCCCTGGCGCAGGTTCCGGGGATCGAGTGGGTCCGGGTGCACTACACCCACCCCAAGACCTGGAGCGAAGCGCTGATCCAGGTGTTCGAAGAGGTACCCCAGGTGTGCCGCTACGTGGACATCCCCCTCCAGCACGTGACCGACCGCATGCTCCGGCGGATGCGGCGGGAGGTGGACGGCGAGGGGCAGGCAGGGCTTCTCCGCTCCTTGCGGAAGCGGCTTCCGGGGATCGCGATCCGGACCCACTTCATCGTCGGGTTCCCGGGGGAGACCGAAGAGGACTTCGAGGAGCTGATCCAGCGCGTGGAGCAGGAGGAGTGGGATCACGTCGGCTGCTTCGCCTACTCCCGCGAGGACGGAACTCCAGCGGGGCGGATGAAGGAGCAGCTTCCCGAGCGGGTCAAGGTGGAGCGCCGTCGGCGCCTCCTCGAGGTCCAGCAGGGCGTGGCCGCGCGGGTCTGGGGCCGCTGGGTGGGCCGCGAGGTCGAGGTGCGCATCGATGCGCCGGGCGGGAAGCCTGGCCAGTACGTCGGCCGTCTCGAGCAGCAGGGCTACGAGGTGGACGGCGTGACGCGCGTGCGAGCAAAGGCCGAGGCCCCGCTCCTCGCGGTGGGGGAGAAGGCGCGCGTCCGGATCACGAGGGCGCGCCGCTACGATCTCGAGGCGGAGGTGATCGGGTGATCGGGAGGTCCTGGCTCGGCGCAGGCTCGATGTCCTTGCTTCTTCTCTGCGTCGCGTCGGCGGCCGTGGCTCGCGGACCGATGCCGCCCACGCACAGCATGGTGCTCGACGCGGTGGCCGACACGGTCGCGGAGGATCTCCTCCGCGGGGCGACCTTCCCGCCGGGACGTCCCGTGGCGCTCGTCGCGCCGGCTCCCGGCGATACCCTCGGCCTCCTCTCGCAGAGCCTGATGGAGAAGCTCAAATTCCGCGGGATCTCGGTCCGCCTCACCGCGGCGAGCGCCCTGGCTCCTACCGGGACGGTGGGCCAAACGCCCGTCACGGCCACGGTGGCGCCCGACTCGGCGGGGATCTCGCCGGTGAGCGCCCCGGACCCGGTAGAGCGGCCGCTCCGGCTTCAGGTGGAGGTCGAAGGTTCCGGCATATCGTACGTGCGCCGATTGGGTTCCTTTCCCTTCGGAACCAAGGGATACGAGCGGCTCGCGGGCATGCGCGCGAGCGCGACGCTCGTCGATCCCATGAACGGAGAGGTGGTTTGGACCCGCTCCGCGGCGAAAAGCGCCGCCGACGTGGTCGCGAAGGGGGATGTCGCCTACGCCGCGAGCGGATCGGGCCTGCTCAATCCGCCCGTACCGCGGGGCGGAGGCACCCGGTGGCTCGAGCCGATGATCGTGTTGGGGGTCGTGGCCGGCCTCGTGGTGCTCTTCTATTCCAACCGCAACTGAGCCGGAGGGGGACGTGATTCCAGGGAGGAGCGCGATGCGGGTCGCGGCGCGCCAGCACCAGGTGCTCGCGCGCGATTACTTCGACCGCGGGATGTACGCCGAGGCTGTCCAGGAGATCCGGGACGCCCTCGCCATCCATGCGGAGTTCCCGGATCTCCACCACCAGCTCGGCGTCGCCCTCAGTCTGAGCGGGGACCGGGACGCGGCGGTCGCGTCCTTCCGGCGGGCGCTCGATCTCAATCCCCACTACGTCGAGGCGCGCCTCAACCTCGCCATCGTGCTGAACGACCTCGGCCGCTATGACGAGGCGCTGCGTGAGTTCCAGATGGAACGCCCCCGCGATCCGGATCACGAGAACCTGACGCCCGAGGTGCGCTCGCACCTGGCGGAGTCGCACACCCAGCTCGGCGACACCTACCGCGACCTCGGACTCCTCGTGGACGCCTCGCAGGAGTACCGCCGCGCGCTCCGCTACGCGCCTCAGTTCCTCGACATCAAAAATCGCCTCGGATGGGTGTACGCGGAGATGGGGCTCTATCACGACGCGGAGACCGTCCTCGAGGAAGCGCTCGCGCAGAATCCGCGGTACGTGGACGCGCGGGTGACCCTCGGGCTGGTCCACTGGAAGGCGGGCCGACGCGCCCGGGCACGCGAGGCGTGGGAGCGCTGCCTCCTCGAGAATCGGGACGAGGTGCGCGCGCGCTCGTACCTGCACTTCCTCGAGCAGGAAGAGGACCGGGCGGAGGGGCCGCGTTCCCGATGACATCCGGCTTCGGGCGCCGCGCCCTGCTCGCGGCCGCCCTCGTCACGCTCGCCGCGATGGGAACGGGCTGCGGCGGCACGCTCAAGGAGAACGAGGTCGGCGGCGTCGCGAGCTACGAGCGCGGCAAGCAGGAGTTCGACCACGAGAACTGGGCCGACGCGATCGCCGATCTCAAGGCGTACGTCGAGCAGTTCCCGGGGACCGAGAAGACCGATGACGCACTCTTCTACCTCGGCGAGTCGTACTATCACATCAAGGATTATGTGCTGGCGTCGGGGCAGTATGACCGGCTGATCCGGGACTTCCCGACGACGCCGTATCATCCGGACGCGCTCTACATGCTCGCACGTTGCGACGACTTCCAGTCCCGGCCGGCGCCGCTCGACCAGACCGAGACCACGCGCGCCATCTCGCGGTATCGCGACTTCCTCTCGCTCTACCCCGAGCATCCGCGCGCCCAGGACGCCCGCGCCCGCCTCACCGTGCTCACCGACCGGCAGGCGGAGAAGGCGTTCCGGAACGGCAGGCTCTACCTCCGCCTGAAGCACTGGGACGCCGCGAGCCACTACTTCTCACAGGTGATCTCCGACTATCCGGAGTCCCGGTGGGCCTACGACGCGCGGGTGCTCCTCGCCGATGTCCTCGTGCGCATGGGACGCTCGGAGGAGGCGGCCGACACGCTCCGCGTGGTGCTGAACAGCGCGGCATCCTCGGGAACCAAGCGGGAGGCGTCCAAGCGCCTCAAGCACATCGAGCGGAGCTCGGATTGAGGGACGCCGCGCGCCTCGGCGTGTTCGGCGGCACGTTCGACCCCGTTCACGTCGGGCACCTCATCATGGCGCAAGAGGCGCTCCTCCGGCTCCGTCTCGACCGCCTTCTCTTCGTGCCCGCCGCCCGTCCCGCACACAAGCGGTCCCGCGCCCTCGCCTCGGTCGAGCACCGCGTCGCGATGCTCCGCCTCGCGGTGCGCGGCGAGCCGCGCTTCGGCGTGTCCACACTCGAGGCCGACCGGGACGGCGTTTCCTTCACGGTGGACACCCTCGAGGCGCTCGCCCGGAGCGGGGCGCGGTCGCTCTTCTTCGTGATGGGGCAGGACAGCCTGGACGATTTCCCGACCTGGCGCGAGCCGGAGCGCATCGCGCGCCTCGCGCGGCTCGTCGTCGTCCCGCGCGGCGAAGGCTCGCGGCCCGCGGTGGCGGCGGCGCTCCGGGGACGCGTGTCCTTTCTCACGCCGCCGCGCATCGGAATCTCCTCGAGCGAGATCCGGCGCCGCCTCAAGCGCGGACTCCCGGTGCGCTACTGGATCCCCGACCTGGCCCTCGACTACGCGAGGCGGAACGGTCTGTATGGAATCCGGCGCCGGTAAGCGGCTCCTTCTCATCGACGGCTCCGCGCTCGTCTACCGCTGCTATTACGCCTTCATCCGGAAGCCGCTGCGGAACAAGAAAGGGGAGCCGACGAGCATCTCCTACGGGATTCTCCAGACGCTCCTACCGCTCCTCGCGGCACGGCGGCCCGACAAGGTGGCGATCGTGTTCGACACGGCCGCGAAGACGTTCCGGCATCGCGCCTACCCGCAGTACAAGGCGCACCGCCCGCCGGTCCCCGCGGATCTCACCGCGCAGCTCCCGCGCGCGCGCGAGGTGATCGGGCTCCTCGGCATTCCGATCGTGGAGCAGGACGGGGTCGAGGCGGACGATCTGATCGGCAGCCTCGCGAAGGAAGCCGAGCGGGCGGGGGCGACCACGCTGATCCTGACCGGGGACAAGGACTTCTTCCAGCTCGTCTCCGACCGGACCTGGGTCCTCGCGCCGCAGGGGCGCACGGGGGAGCTCCAGCCGATGGATCCCGCCGCCGTGCGGGAGCGCTATGGCGTGCCTCCCGAGGAGATGGTGGACCTGCTCGCCCTGATGGGCGACGCCTCCGACAACGTGCCGGGCGTGGCGGGGATCGGGGAGAAGACGGCGGCCCACCTCATCCAGCGCTTCCACACGGTCGACGAGCTCTACCGGTCGCTCGAGAGCGTGGAACGGCCCGCCATCCGCGAGAAGCTGCGGGTGAACGAGCCGAACGCGCGGCTCAGCCACACGCTGGTCACGATCCGGGCCGACCTCCCGCTCGACCGCCACTGGGACGAGCTGGAACGCGAGCCCCTCCGCGCCCGGGAGCTGTCCTCCCTCATGACGGACCTCGAATTCCACACCTTGCGACGGCGATTCGCGGTCGAGCTGGACGAGGCGCCGGCGGCCGGCCCTGCCTCCGGCGGCGCACCTCCGCCGGATCCGGAGGGCACTCCGCCCACGGACCTCTTTCCCGAGACCCTGAGTCCGGCGCCT